>NZ_CP139142.1 GCF_034059295.1 Pseudomonas sp. HR96 | reverse complement strand
CTTGCGCAACGGCTCGTACATCGCGGGTCGATTTTGTCGGATGGACAAATACGGCCGGGAGATATGGCTGGAGGCCTCCTACAACCCTATCGTGGACGCCAATGGCAAGCTGTCAAAGATCGTCAAGTTTGCCACGGTGGTGACGGACCAGGTCAATCGTGAACGAGCAGTGGCCGAGGCTGCTGGTCTGGCGCATGACACGTCCGTTCGAACGAACAGCAGCGCTGAACAAGGTCGGGAAGTTATTCAAAGCACAGTCACTACGCTCAATACCCTGTCGACACTGATGGAGGATGCCGCGCACGGTATCGAGGCCCTGGACGCCCAAAGCCAGGAGATCGGGGCGATCGTCAAAACCATTGGCGGCATTGCCGACCAGACCAATCTGTTGGCCTTGAACGCCGCGATCGAGGCCGCGCGTGCCGGCGAGCAAGGTCGGGGGTTTGCAGTGGTGGCCGACGAAGTCCGACAGCTGGCATTCAGGACCACGCAGGCGACGGCGGAGATCGTCGAGGTGGTAAAGAAAAATCAGCTCCTGGCGTCCGGTGCCGTGGGCATGATCGACAAAAGCAGACATCAGGCTGCTGCGGCTCTGGGGCTGGCAAGCGATGCGGATGAGGTGATCAAGGATATCCAGCAGGGTGCCAACAGCGTCGTAGCGGCAGTGGAGCAGTTTTCAGGACAGGCGACCCATTGATTGTCTTTAGCAAACCATTAGCGTTTTGGGGTGGGAGCGAATTTTTAGGCATCCTATTTTTTAGGATGCATAGGGCGAAGTATTCGCTCCACTAGTTTCGTTGTCGGCCCTCATTGCGCATCGTTCCGGCAACAGTGGCAATATGATATTGTTATCAACAATTCGATCTCACAGGTGCCCGCTATGACCTGCCCCGCCGAAATCGAGGAAAAGCGTCTTGCGGCTGTGCACGCCTTGCAATGGCTGGAGACCGCTCGCAACGAAAACTTCGACCGACTTTGCCGCTTGGCTGCCGCTCATTTCAATGTGCCGACCGTACTCGTCTCTCTGGTTGAAAAAGACCGGCAATGGTTCGCTGGCCGAGTGGGATTTGAGCTTACCCAGACGCCCATTGAGCAATCTTTCTGTCGCTGCACCATCCAGAATGCTGGGATCATGGTGGTCAACGACGCTCATCTCGACCCACGTTTTGTGGATACCGCGCTGGTCGCCAAGCCTGATGGCATTCGTTTTTATGCGGGCGCGCCCCTTTGTAATCAGCATGGTGAGGCGCTTGGTAGTCTGTGTCTTATCGATAGGGTTCCGCGACAACTGTTACCTGCAGAAGCAGCAGCTCTCGAGGATTTTGCGCAACTGGTCATGGCCCAGATCGAGCAGTGCCAGTTGATGCGCTATCGCGATCAGGTGACCAGGCTGGCCAATATTCAGCAGTTTTTCCTGGATACACAGAACGTACCCAGCCCGGCGAGCCATGTGCGGTTGATGGTGGTGATCCGTACTCATCAGGTGTCGAACGCAACCCATGTCAGCGTGACCAGTAACCTGGACTTGCAGCAAAAGCGGTACACCATGGCGCAATGTTTACACCGGCGCCTGGACGGTATCGCTGAGCTCTATCAGATCGGCGACCAGGAATTTTGCCTGCAGCTAACCTGCGAGCGGCACCGGCGGGATGAGCTGACCCGAGTGCTTCTGACGCTTGTCACTGAGTCCTTTACTGACCAACAGATTACTGTCGGACTGGCCTGCTGTGACGATGACGAGCACTCTGCCGCCGCGCTGTTGGTCAAAGCTGCTCAGGCTGCAGCAATAGCGCAAGCCCGCCATTTACAGTGGGCGACCTATGATGAAGCAGAGGATCGTGCCCAGCGGCGTGCGCTGACGTTGCTCGATGAGCTCGCCCAGTCGCTGGCCACTGGTGACATTTATCTGGAATACCAACCGCGCTTCAGCTTGGTGGATGGCCGCATGCTCAGCATCGAGGCGCTGATTCGCTGGTCTCACCCTGTTATGGGTAAAGTCTGGCCGTCCGAGTTTATCCCCTTGATCGAAAGCGCGGGGAAGATCAGTACCGTGACCCGCTGGGTGATTGACCGCGCGCTAACCGACCTCGGCGACTGGATGGATAAAGAAGTGCGCCTGTCTATCAATTTATCACCGCTGGACTTTGTCGAATGTGACCTCACTCGGATGTTGCAAGGCGCGTGTGCAAAGCATGGCGTCAAACCTGCTCGGCTGGAAGTCGAGATTACCGAAGGTGAGTGGATCAGAGCCGACCAGGGCGTGATCGAGCAGCTGGACCGGATTCGCGCGCTTGGGATCGACGTGGCCATCGATGACTTTGGCGCTGGCTACAGTAACTTTGCCTATCTGCACGAAATACCGGCCAACATCCTCAAGCTGGATAAATCGCTGGTCACCGACCTGGAGAGCAATCCACGCAACCGCGTCATCGCCCGATCCGTGCTGCAATTGGCCAACGAGTTGGGTTATCGCACTGTCGCCGAAGGCGTGGAAACCTTTCGTTGCATGAGCCTGGTACGCGAGTTTGGTTGCGAGGAGGCGCAGGGCTATTTTCTGAGCCGGCCGCTCAAGCTGGAAAAGCTCAAAGAGCAGCGGCAGAACATTGCGCTGACGTTTACCGCAACGAGTGCCGTTTAGAAATAAATTCTGTCAGAAAGTGGAGAGCGGATAATTGGCTGTCGCTTGCTAGGGTAGCGCCATCTGGTGTCAGCTTAAGGCACAACTGAATATTTAATCAGCATCAATGATACCAGCTAAATTTATCTGATTGATTGCCGATACGGTTTTAACCCACCATTCCTATCAGGTGTCTAATGTTCAACAGCCGTCGCTTGAAAAACCGGGTTGCGAGTCTCGAAAGCGAATTAGCTGCATTGAGAGCAGAGAGGGCAGGTATGCAGCGAGAACTGCTCAGTCTAACGCTTGATCGCGGAATGAATATCGTTGCCGTCAACGCCAACGCTTTGCAGTTCTTAGGGGTATCGGAAGGGGACGCAGTTAACAAATCACTGGGCACGTTCACGCCATCGTACGTGAAAGACCTGCCGTGTTATAAAAATTTTGTCCAAGCAATGACCCATGGTACGACCGTGCAGGATGACTACAGATTTATCCGCCCGGATGGCACGATGGTATGGATGCACGCGGCTTGGTGTCCAACCTTCGACGGCCAAGGCAATGTTACACAGATGACGTGCTACGGCAGTGACGTTACCGCTTCGGTGGACAAGACTAAAGAGAACGAAGCATTTATTCAGGCTTTGCTGCGTTCAACCGCAGTGATTGAGTTCGACCTCAGTGGCAAGGTGCTCACAGCCAACCAGCATTTTCTGGATGCCGTAGGCTATTCGATGAACCAAATTCTGGGTAAGCACCACAGTCTTTTTTGCGATCCGAAATTTGTAACCTCGCCTCAATATAAGCAGTTTTGGGAGACGCTCAATGACGGGCGATTCGTTGCGGATCGGTTCAAGCGGGTGGATAGCCACGGTCGTGACATCTGGTTGGAAGCTACCTACAACCCTGTATACAACACTCGAGGTCAACTGTATAAGGTGGTTAAGTTCGCGACGCTGGTGACTGATCAGGTGCTGCGTGAGCAACAAGTCAGTGCAGCGGCCAACACAGCCTTTGATATTTCCCAACGTACGGACCTGTCGGCTCACCAGGGTGCGCAGGTTGTGAATGAAACAGTCAGTACGATGAATTCGATTGTTGAACAAATGAGCTCAGCAGCTCAAAGCATGGAAGCGTTGGGCAGCCAGTCACTGCTGATCAGCTCGATTGTGCAGACCATTGGAGGCATTGCTCAGCAAACCAATTTGCTCGCTTTGAACGCCGCTATTGAAGCTGCACGTGCCGGGGAACAAGGGCGTGGTTTCGCGGTAGTCGCTGATGAAGTGCGGCAGTTGGCCGCCCGTACCAGCAGTGCTACCGAAGAAATTGTCATCGTGGTTCAGAAAAACCAGGCACTTGTAGACGAGGCTGTCAGCGACATGGGAAACAGTAAGACCCAGGCCGAACTAGGCTTGGCATTGGCGCAGCAGGCGGGAAGCGTTATCAAGGACATTCAGAATGGCGCCCGTGAGGTGGTCAGCGCCGTCGAGAAGTTCAACCGACAGCTGTGAGTCAAGCCGCACTTAGCGAGTGATGCCCAAGGTTCCTACGGAGTGATTCTCGCCTGATCATTCTGCGTTTTTTTTGCTTATCGAACTGGAATGATCTACGAAAACCGGACACCTTCTAGGCGAAAATGACGCCACATATAAGTGTTTGATGAGCAGACAACGACGTACCTTCACTCCCGAACTCAAGCGCGAAGCCGCCAACCTGGTGCTTGACCAAGGTTACACGCTGATGCAGTGCAGTCGCTCGGGTTGGTTCAGTCGGCTTTATGTCGGTGGGTCGACAACCTTCCAGCAGGATCGAGGGGGGGTCACTCCGGCAAGCGAAGTCACTCGATCCTGCTACTACGCGTACTGCCGTAAACGTCGGTCCCCGGATGCTAAGAGGGTAATCTTGCGCAGCCGTATCATTGAGCTGTTTTATGCAAAGCCGTAGTGCTGCGGGGTGCCGTAGCCTCATGCTAATGATGAAAGAGGACGGCGTGCAAATTGGGCGGTTCAAGGTACGCCATATTGATGCGCGAAGTGACTTGATCAGCAAGCAACAAGGCTCTCATGCCTATAAAAAGGCCATCGTAGAGCGACCTGATATCCCGAACGTGCCGGATCGTGAATCGTCGTCACATCTATCGAGCAAGAGCAAAACTCCTGCGCAGGAGGCTGATTGGGGGCTTGCTTGATCAATGAAAGCTATAGAGCCAAGCTACCGACCAAATGCATTCGAATGGCGATCAGCGGCATGAACTCGTGTGAGATGATGGCTGTCTGATATCACATTCTCCGCGCCGGCCCAGTGAGGCCTCCCATGACCAACTTGTTGCGCCGTAGCCACATCCGATTACCTCTTTTGCTGCTAGCCACCTTGCTGACTGTCGTCGGACTTGCCACCCTTTGGGAATTCGAGCTCGAAGGGTACGCAATGCACTGGCTTGGCCTGCATTACGATGGGGATTTTGAAGATGGCGAGCGGTTGCGGTTCATCCTGACCTCATCGAGCTTTTCGCTGATCGCACTGATTGTGCCGAGTATCGTGCTCAAACGCATGGTCTCCAATACACAAAAAATCCACCACAGGTTGCTGCGACTCCAGCTGCAAACTGAGCAACTGGCTAACTTCGATCCGCTGAGCGGATTGACCAATCGCCGGGTGTTCATGGAGACGTTGCGCAAGCAGCTTGCTCAACAAGCTCCCGTGGCGCTTCTGCTGATTGATCTGGATCATTTCAAGGCCATTAACGACGAGCATGGGCATTCAGTCGGTGATGCAACGCTGATTGAGGCGGCTCGCAGACTCCAAAATATTGCCAACCAGCATCAAGGAACCGCCGTCCGGCTGGGCGGGGACGAGTTTTGTCTGCTGTTCCTGGACCAAAAAGGGCAAAGCGAGCTGAGTCAGATAGCGCAGAAGACGATCGCGTGCTTGAGCGCGCCCATGCCCGGGCTGCCGACGTCAGCGCGGCTGGGGGCGACCATAGGGGTGGCCCGCTCCTGGATCGACTCACAGGACCCATCGGTGTTGCTGCATTACGCAGATACGGCTATGTATCGAGGTAAAGATAGCGGTCGCTCTACCTTCAACTTCTATGACAGTGAGTACGAACAAGAGAGATTGGCTCAGCAAGATCTTGAGCTTGCGCTCAGCAGGGCAGTGGAGAGAGAGGAAATCGTTCCCTTCTATCAGCCGATCGTGGCCCTTCCCTCGCAAACCGTGGTGGGCTACGAGATCCTGGCCCGTTGGATGAAGGCTGATGGCACCATGGGAATGCCGGCGGACTTTATACCCATACTCGAACGGCTGGGGCTGATCCCGGATATGACGCGGTCGTTGGTCAAGCAAGCCTGCCAAGCCGCCAGCCTGTGGGATGACACATTACATCTATCGCTCAATGTCAGCGCTGCCATGATTACCGATGAGTCGTTTCCTGATCGACTTCTCGATCAACTGCGGCAGGAAAATTTTCCATTTGACCGTTTCGAGGTGGAGATCACCGAAGAAGCCCTCGTGGGAAATCTGGAAGCCGCCCAACGAAACCTGAGCAAACTTCACGCCTATGGGATCGTGGTCGCCTTGGATGACTTCGGGATCGGCTACTCGGGTCTCTATCATTTGACGCGTCTGTCCATCGACAAGATCAAGATTGACCGGTCTTTCTTTGAGGCCGGCAAGCTCGAGCATCTGCCGATGGTTGAGGCAATTCTGGGAATGGCGCGAAGCCTCAAGATGAGTGTCACGGCAGAAGGTATTGAAAACTTTCACCTGCCCTATTTGCCGGCATGGCTTGCACAGAACGGCTGTCACTATGCGCAAGGCTATCTTTACGGTAGGCCTCAGGCGGCTGGGGACGTTGTTTTGGCTCGGCAGAGTTTTCCTTCACCCACCTGACCTGTGCGATTCTGGGTTAGCAATGCTCTGCATGCGTAGATCGGGTGCTATGTTCAATGGCTACTCACAGAAAAGCCGGCTTCGGCGAACCTTTTTGTGCCTGCTGTACATCAGAGCTCCGCATGTGGCGTAGCATAAACATCTCCTGTGGCACGCGCCCAGGTCCCTTGCTATTAGGATCTCGTCATGCTCCCTACCAATCTTGATTTTCTAGATGCCTCGGATCTGCCGCGTGGTTTGACCGAGCAGGCCTATGCCACTTGGCGTATGGCTCTACGCGAGCTTTATAGAAGCCAGAACGAGATCCAAATTGAGCACGGTTTTCAGTTCTGTCGCGGTTTTGTGCAAGCCCTGCAGGATATGCAAGCCGTCGAACCAGAAGTGTATCTGTTTCTAGAGGCTCAAGTACGCGGTCTCTGGATAGAGCGCATTTCTGCTTTTCAGGCAAAAGACTACTGATTCGCATCGGCATTCAGGCAGCGACGCCTCGGTCCTAGCCACTGACTAATGCTGGGTAAGCTTTGTATCGGCTACTGGGTCAATTCGGTATCAGCGTCAACACTCCGTACTTAGATAGTCTGCTTCTGGTTCTCACAGCCATCCTGTGAACTACGAGGTGTTAGGGCGCCTGGTCCATCAATGCAAGCAGTGCGTTCTGCTGCCGAAGGGACAATAGACGAACTGTACGAGTAGCTCACGCTCATGAGGCGACAGCTCGGCGTCATCCAGGTGCATCACCTCATCAGTCTGATATCCTTGCCGCGCCAAGCTGTGGTCAATGCGCATCACGATTTCCGAATTCATGCTTCTGCGATTTTCCTGTGCAATGCAGGAAATTCGGTCGCGCATGTTTGGGGGAAAACGAACGATGAATTTTTCGTTGGCACGGCTTGATACCACACCTATAGACCTAGCCACTGTTTCAACTTCCTACACAGAATTTTGCAACCAGCATACAAACCCAGGACGTGAAACGCTTCAGCAAGTGCCCAACAGAAGCACGAGTCACTCGTTTCCTGCGCGAGTAGATTTTGGATTGTCCGGGATCATTGATGGGCACACCGTGTAGAACGCAACTACATCATCGGCAGGCGACGAGATTCCGCCTGCGCTGGATCGAGCGGACGAGCAGTAAGGCTTCAGAGATTGGCATGACCCAGGCTGGCAGTTTCGCCGCAGGCATAAGCAGTATTGGGTCGCGCAATCGCGGCCATCGCTGACAACCTGAGATGATAGTGGTGACCTTCCGGGTTGAGCTGAACCGAGGGCACCCTGCCGACGCGCATGTCCACGTGCACGTATTTACACGCGATCAACACCTTTAGCTCATAGAGATCTTCCGCAGTCATTTCAGCCCACCGGTTGAGGCTGATCAGGTCTAGAACGCGCAGGTGTTTGGAATCGTAGGTGTTCACGAGCTTCACATAGAAAATCAAAGTAATGTCATTGTGCCTTTATCCGAATAAGAGTATCTGGTTATCAGACGTATCGCGTCAAATTATGGCGAACAAATTATTAGAGAACAGCCGAAACTGGCTTAATTACCGGTAAGCAGCGTCGTTCTGATCATTAGGGGGTGGATGTTCAGGTCATGGCAGGCCAGAGGTGATCGGCCGCTCTGGGCCTGACCTGAGGTCCTACTTTCCAAAAATGCATTTGGACGTCACTGGTCTGATTAACGTCGCCCTCCCCTCTTCAGCCGATGGCCTTGACCGACACCACCTCGACATAGCGATATTTCTTCCTGGCCACTTTGACCGCTTCCTGCTCGGCCAGCAGCCTGCTGATCGTGTCGGCCTCGTGCACATAGGTCTGCGTTACGCCTTCGAACTCATTGCCCACCTGCAGGGTCACCCGCATCCGCGGCGTGAAGGCCTTGCTCGGTTTCTTTTTCCGGGCCCTCACCGCCTGCGGCACGATCACCACGTCGGGGATGTGCGCCATCGGATCGTGGATCGTCACCTGCGGCGGAGGCGCCTGCGCGGCGCCGAACAACGCCTGGCGCATGTCTTCTTCAATCAATTCAACGGTCATGCGTGTCTCGGAGGATGTCAGTGATGTCATTAATACGTAGGTCAAGCGCCCTGCCGATACAGCCGGGTCAGCCGCCTTTGCACAGCCGTGTGAACGAGTTATTCACGCAAAGCCGAAGCGCCGCGGGTAGCCGCAGCTTCATGCTGATGATGAAAGAGGACGGTCTGCAAATTGGGCGGTTCAAGATACGCAAGTTGATGCGCGAGATGAACTTGATCAGCAAGCAACCAGGCTCCCATGCCTACAAAAAGGCTACTGTAGAGCGGCCTGATATCCCGAGCGTGCTGAATCGTGAGTTTGCCGTCGCGTCTCCTGATCAGGTCTGGTGCGGTCCAGGCGCTCCTCCTTCAAAAGCCGGCGAAAAGTTCTCCTACCCTCCAAATGATGTTTTACTGGGTGATTGAGCGCCATTCTGACGCTTGGCCTACCTATTCGGAGGGAGCGGCCATGCGCTTGTCCCGCTTCTTGATTGAAAACATCGAACCCATTGTTCAAGAGTGGCAAAATTTCGCCCGCTCCCTGCAGATCAAGGGCAAATCTCTTGATGCCGAGGCGCTGCGTGATCACGCCGCCCGAATGATTAGGACAATCGCGGCCGATCTCAACACCGAGCAATCTGCTCAACAGCAAATCGAAAAATCACAGGGGCACGGCCCTTCTGATACGGGCAGCGCCGCCAGGGAGCATGCCATCAGCCGCTTGATGACGGGTTTTTCGCTCAACCAGGTTGTAGCGGAATTCCGGGCGTTGCGTGCCAGCGTGATGCGCCACTGGATGAAACAGGTCAAGCTCGGCGAGCCGTTTGAAGCGCAGGACATGATCCGTTTCAATGAAGCCATTGATCAGGCACTAGTGGAGTCCGTTGCCAGCTATACCGAGGCGGTCGAAGCTTCGCGTGATATTTTCCTGGGAGTGCTGGGCCACGATTTGCGCTCACCCTTGAGTGCAATCATGTTGAGCGCTGAGGGACTGCTGCGCACCGCAAACTCAGGAGCCAAGGCCACTAAGGCTGCAGCACGGATCCTCACAAGTGTTGAGCGTGCGTCGATCATCGTTGGCGACCTGCTTGATTTCACCCGCGTGCAGCTCGGGCCAGGGATACCTGTCCAGCGAACATTGCTCAACGTTGCGCCCATATGCGAGCGGATCGTCGGTGAATGTCGAGCAAGCCATCCTGGTGCCAAACTGATATTGAAGTCTTCAGGGCAGACAAAGGGCTATTTTGATGGGGCTCGGCTCGAGCAGGTATTTTCCAATCTGATAGGCAATGCGCTGCAACATGGCAAGGAAGGAACACCGGTCACGGTGACTCTTGAAACTACAGGCAATGCCCTGGAATTTCGCGTTCATAACAATGGCACTGTCATTCCTCAGGAGCGGCTTGCTGCGTTGTTCAATCCCATAGGGCAATATTCTCTGCAAACCTCCCAGGATCGTAGCCCACAAGCAAGCATGGGGCTGGGCTTATACATCGCGGCCCAGATCGTGGCGGCGCATGACGGCGTTATTGAAGCTACCTCAGACGAGAAGCGGGGAACGGAATTTGTTGTGAAAATGCCACTCGCTGAATCGGCACCCCACGGAGTGACCATCTGAGGATTGCATAACTGCCTTGATTTTACAGGAAAAGCAGCAGATCCTGCCGCTGGGCTTGGGATCACAACCGCTTTCCAATGGTCGGGCTCCGATCACTGCAGGCTCTACTCGGCTGCGGACGAGCTGCAGCACCCTGCCCATGATTAACCTGACCCCAGCCTCTGCTTCCCCAGGGGCTTTTTTCTGCCCAGTCGTCTTCAGAGTCGATCCACTATCAGCTTTATCAGGACGGCGACCAGCTTACCCTTGTGTTAAGCGACAGCCACCTGGACATTCAGGCGGTTCGTCCTCAGCCTGCAGGATTATCAAGATCCAGGGCAGCTTTGGACCATCGTGCTGGATGTGATCAACGAGCTGGTGGCCGAGTTTTCCGCTCTACCCTGGATTGATATTTCGCTGCTCCCGTCAGCAAGATCTGATCGGCTCCCCTTAAAGAACCAGGTCGGACTCAGCTACGTTCAACCCCGGCGATACGTTTATCAGACTTCGAGGAGCTAGAGCTGATCAGGTGCCGTCCGGCGGATTCCGTCCAGAGCAACTTAAGATTTCTTTGGCGCCTCTCAGGGAAAACAGAACCTGGAATTCAACATGTTTGGCATTCACAATATTTTCGCCTGGAACGAGCGTTGGCGAGTGGTGGGTACAATTGTGCATTGTCGCCATTGCGGGGCCACCCAGGCTGAGGATGCTAGAAACCAGCAATTTGTGCATGCAGACAGATGCAGATGCCCGCAGTCCTCAGCGCCTTGGCACGACCTGGAAATCGCAGCCTACCAACTTAATCGCTATTGCCAATCTGGGGATTTAGGTGTTGTTGGGCCGAAGCGAAGCAGTGGGTATCAGTTGGATACCTGAGTCTGCACGTAAGAGTTGGTCAAGCGATCAATGCACTTATGACCAGTCCAGCGCCAACGTGGTGATATGCCGCACCCCCTCCTGCTGATCACCAGCTCACGCACCTTGCGGCGTATCTTCTCGTTCTGTGCGTGTGCCCGATCAAGCGCACGTGAAAAAATCGACGTGCAGGTGACGGGTGTTATGGTAAACCCCGATCACACCTGCTCCAGATTACTTGGATTTGCGCCATCAACCACCAGGTCGACTAAGCTGTCCTGGTTAGGATTTGGCTTCACGGTGAGCATGTCCGATCTCCAGTCGGCAAATTGCTCCTTAAGCGTACTGGGAATACGCCTTGCGTAGGTCAGCTAAGCATCCACTGAGGCGGCAGCAGTTGCTCGATCTCGCTGGCCCTCTGCGTCGGCAACCGCATCAGCACATCCTTGAGATACGCATACGGATCATGCCCGTTCATGCGCGCCGACTGGATCAGGGTCATGATCGCCGCAGCCCGTTTACCGCTGCGTAGCGATCCAGCGAAGAGCCAGTTCGACCTGCCGAGTGCCCACGGCCTGATCTGGTTCTCCACGGCATTGTTATCGATGGGCACAGCACCATCATCCAGGTAGCGGGTCAGCGCTACCCAGCGTTTCAAGCTGTAATCCAGTGCCTTGGCCGTGGCCGATCCCTCGGGTACAAGCGCGCGTTGAGCGATCATTCACTCATGCAACTTTTCCGCGATGGGCACCGCCATTTCCTGGCGTAATCGCCAGCGATCTTCATCGCTCATGTCCTTGGCCTGCCGTTCGACTTCGTACAAGCCGCCAATGGAGTGCAGCGCCTGTTCCGCCAGTTGGCTTTTGTTCGCCACATGCAGTTCGAAAAACTTGCGCCGAGCATGGGCCATGCAGCCGATTTCGATGATGCCCTGCTCGAAACTAGCTTTGTAGCCTGAGAAGTCATCGCACACCAGCTTGCCGTTCCAGGTGCCCAGGAAGTTGCGTGCATGTTCGCCAGCACGGCTGGGGCTGAAGTCGTAGACCACCGCTTTCAGTGCTGAGAACGTTGTGGTGCGGTAGGCCCAGACATACGCGCGGTGTGTTTTCTTTTCGCCCGGTGCCAACATCTGCACCGGTGTTTCATCGGCATGGACGACTCGCTGTGCCAACACGGCTTCGCGCAGTGCATCGACCAGCGGTTGCAGTTGTACGCCGGTTTGGCCGACCCACTGCGCCAGCGTCGAACGCGGAATCGCCAGGCCGGCACGGCCGAAGATCTTTTCCTGCCGGTACAGCGGAAGATGGTCGGCGAACTTGGCCACCATCACGTGGGCCAACAAGCCGGCAGTGGGGATGCCCTTGTCGATCACCTTTGCCGGTACCGGCGCTTGAGTCAGTGTTTCGCACTGACGGCAGGCCCATTTGCCACGTACATGTTGCTCAACAGTGAACACGCCCGGCGTGTAATCCAGCTTCTCACTGACGTCTTCGCCGATGCGCTGAAGTTGGCAGCCGCAGGAGCACTGAGTGCTCTCTGGCTCGTGATGAATCACGGTACGAGGAAACTGCGGTGGCAACGCTGCACGCTTGGGTTGTTGACGTGGCTCGTCCAGTGCCGGGGCGTGACGAAGTGCTTTCAACTCGGCATCAATGGCTTCGAGATCAGTGCTGAGCAAGTCATCCAGCAAACTGCCTTGCGCCGGGCTGATCTGCTCACTGCGCTTGGCAAACTTGTGGCGTTTAAGGATGGCGATCTCGTGAGAGAGATGCTCGATGACGGTCTTGTCGCGGCGGCTCTCTCGGCCCATGGTGTCGACCTTCGACAACAACTGCGCAGCGAGTGCGCGCAGTTGATCGGACGTCATTTGGTCGAGATTGGACGAGGAGGTCATGCCGTGGTTTTCCCAAAGCCGCCCACCCGACACAGCTAAAAGACCCGATTCAGAGCAACGTAATTACGCCGTTAGCACCGACCCGCTGCCAAGGCAGGCCCAGCAACAGCGCCTGAAGTTGCTCTGCGTCGATTTCAACTTCGTGGCCTCGATGCGTGGCGGGCCAATGAAACTTACCTTGGTTCAGGCGGCGCGCTGCCAGCCAGATACCCACGCCATCGTGCACCAGTACTTTCATCCGATTGGCGCGGCGATTGGCGAACAGATAAGCGCAGTGCGGCTTCGCCGCACCGAACACCGCGACCACGCGGGCCAGCGCTGTGTCTGTGCCGGCGCGCATGTCCATTGGCTCGGTGGCAAGCCAGATGGCGTCGATGCGGATCATCGCGAAAGGCTGCGGATGAAGCATGCGCAGCCATCCGGGTCGGAGACGGGCCATTTGACCGTGATGGTTTGAGCGCCCAGCGGCAATGCGATCACCACCGCCTCGTCAGCATGCCGCTTGGGCATGGTTTGCAGTGGTACGAATGCCGGAAGCGGCGCAACCGCCTTGTCGCGGTATATCGGCAGCCACTTGCGGATAACGTTGGCGGTGATGCCATGGCTGATGGCGAAACTGGAAACTGAGGCTCCGGGTTGCAGGCATTCCTGCACGACCTGGGCTTTGAAGGGCTTCGGGTAAGAGCTTCGTTGGCGCATGGGAATCTTGGCGATAAGGGTGATCGCGTCCGCTAAAAAATAGACGGACACCATCGTCCTTAATGCTGGAGTTCGGTAGGTGTGTTCACCGGGCGCTTACATTGCTGCAGCGGATGCTGATGCTTGGAAAATGATGGTCTCATCACGCCTGCGGAATGGGTATCTCATCCTCGCTGAGGCAATGCTCAATTTCGGTAATTTTTTTGAGGGCCGCGTCAGCTGAGGAATAAGCTCCAAATATCCGCCCTTGGTAAAATACAACCCACGCGAACTGAATGTCCGGCGCTGAAGGTTGCCCGCCGATCAAGGCTCTAAATCGCTCCGCCAGATCGTCGACGTGCATTTGCGCCATACCACGTAAAACCATGAGCATCTCCTTGTTTCTTTTAAAAGCCTATTTTCCAACGCCGTCAAATCCGGAGCACCAGAGGCCGGAAGCGCGAGGTCGAATTCGAAACCAAGCTGCACAACCTCCTGGCTGAATACAACGTAAGCGACTGGTGAACACGCCTTCTAGTTTGATGAGGGTATCGCGTGGCCTGACCGTCATCTCGCATTGGCCGACGCGAAATCCTTGATCACACTGAAAAAGGTTTCAAGGGAGCGGGAGATAAACTTGTCTCTGTGATAAACCGCGTGCAGCTGCCGTTTGTGCTCAGGAATCACGTGGTTCAACGAGATCAGGCTGCCCTCGGCGATGAGGTCTCCGACCACCCAATAGGAAAGGCAGCTGATTCCGATACCCGCCGCTACCATCCGCTTTATGGCTTCAGAACTGCCAATCTGCCGAGCATTGCTCAAAGAACCAAGATGCGGTAAAAGCCACTGCTGTACCTCTTCAGCCGTGCCCGATCCCTCTTCGCGCACGAGCCAGCATGCCTCACGTAGCTCACTTGCAGAAAGCTGCCCTTTATGTGCCAAAGGGTCATCTGCCGCTGCGACAATGATCAACTCGTCTTCACACCAAGGCTGCACGGCCAGAGTGGGCTGGTGGCTGGGCCCTTCGACCAGGCCAACGTCAATTGACAGTTGTGCCGCCTGCCGGGCGATCTCTGCACTGTTGCCCAGGATGACATCGATCTGTGTCCCGCCGGCACGTTCGGCCATGTGTTGCACCAGCAGCGGCATAATGTAGTTGCCAATCGTCGTGCTGCAACCTATTCGCAGCCGCGCGACCACGTCTGTCCGAAAACCACCCTCGATCTCCAGTGCAGCCTCCAGCAGGCGGATAGCCTTGGGCAATAGTGCCTGGCCGTTTTCGTTGAGCACCAGGCGTTTGCCGACGCGGTCGAAGAGTCGAATATCCAATGCGCCTTCGAGTTCCTGGAGTGCTGCGCTGGTGGCTGACTGCGAAAGAGCGAGGGTTGCGCTGGCTTGGGTGGTTGAACCCAGCTGGGCGATAGCGCGGAAGATGTGGAGTTGCCGAAGTGTGAGCTTCACTTTCTTACCTTGAAAATAGGTATGCCATATTCAAAATATCCGTTTTTCCAGATAGATGCATGCCGCTATTCTGAACCTGTTGCCGCATCGCAATCATTCGGAGGTTTTATGCGCGAGATCAGCCTTATCAAGGTCATGCAGGGCGGCCAGCCGCTCTCGGCGCTTTCCAATCCCAAGGAAGCGATTCGACAGTTCACGCCTAACTGGTTTGCCGCAACGATGGGCACCGGCATTCTGGCCTTGGCCCTGGGGCAGTTGCCGGGTCACAGTGTGCTGATTACAGGTATTGGGGAGGCCCTTTGGCTGTTCAATACCTTGCTGTTCACTGTCTTCACCTTGATGTACGCTGCCCGCTGGGTGTTCTTCTTCGATGAAGCTAAACAGATCTTTGGGCATTCCACGGTTTCGATGTTTTTTGGCACGATACCGATGGGCCTGGCAACGATTATCAACGGCCTGGTTCAGTACGGCCTGCCGAACTGGGGAGACGGTGCGATCCCCTTGGCCCATGCGCTCTGGTGGCTGGACGTCGCCATGGCACTGGCGTGTGGGGTGCTGATCCCGTTCATGATGTTTACCCGGCAGGAGCACAGCATCGATCAGATGACTGCTGTATGGCTGCTTCCTGTGGTAGCGGCGGAAGTGGCAGCGGCGAGCGGCGGTACCATCGCACCGCATCTGGCTGATACCAGTGCTCAGTTCACGATGCTGATCACCAGCTACGTCTTGTGGGCCTACTCGGTTCCGGTGGCCTTAAGCATTTTGGTTATCCTGGTACTTCGTCTGGCACTTCATAAGTTGCCCCATGAGAGCATGGCCGCGTCGTCTTGGTTGTCGCTGGGGCCGATTGGCACGGGCGCTCTGGGCATGTTGGTCATTGGCAGCGATGCACCAGCAATCTTCGCCGCCCACGCCATGCCAGGCATCGGCGTGGTGGCCG
The DNA here is from genome assembly GCF_034059295.1 of Pseudomonas sp. HR96. Taxonomy (NCBI): domain Bacteria; kingdom Pseudomonadati; phylum Pseudomonadota; class Gammaproteobacteria; order Pseudomonadales; family Pseudomonadaceae; genus Pseudomonas; species Pseudomonas sp. HR96. The sequence continues at coordinate 164,328 of NZ_CP139142.1, read as the reverse complement.
GGGGTATAGGGGTGGTATCGGGCGTCCTGTTCTGGGGGTTGGGCTTGTGGTGGATGCTGTTGGCGCTGTTGATCACCGCGCGTTATGCCAAGGGCGGCATACCCTTCAATCTTGGCTGGTGGGGCTTCACCTTCCCGCTGGGGGTATATGCGGTGACAACCCTGAAGCTCGGCGCGACGCTGAACTTGGCCTTTTTTGATGTGCTGGGCGTTATCCTAGTGATGATGTTGGCCATCATGTGGCTGGTGGTTGCGACCAAAACCGCCGCCGGTGCATACCGTGGCAACCTGTTCGTATCGCCCTGTATTGCATCGCTGAACGCCAAGCGCGCCAGTCGCTAACGATTAGGCATTGGCCACGCTCGCCGCTCGGGTGAGCGTGGTGACGATGTTTGTAGCGACATCAGGGTGCTGACATACCGAAAGCGGACTCGGGTGAGGCATCACGAGCAGGTTGAGTTCGGGGCCATGCTGCTTGATTTCTGGTGCCGCTCTCTGCGCCACGCTCCCGGCCAAGATCAAGACGCGCAGGCGTGGGAGCAGATCCATAACCTCTTTCAGCAGTGTGATGCCCTCTACGATCTTCGAGCGGGTGATCGCTTCGGCAGGGCTGTCGAGATCCGGCAGCCATGGATACAGATTCCACAAGATGGTTTGCTCACGCACGAGACAGCGCTTTAGGTTGCGCTGGGAAGGCCCTGTGTTGTCGCGGGAAACGAAGCGTGGCCACGAGCAATCCCTGGCCGGAGATTCCAGCAATATCAGAACAGGCGCATCGACCCCACCATCCAGCGGATCAAAGTACGGCAGTCGTCTAGCTCCCAGGCTCCGGGCGTCTACCCACTTGTTCAGAATACCAGCAGGCTGGGAGTACAGACGATGTCTGCGGGTATCTTGAATATTCATCTAGTCTCTAGGCGTCGAGGGGAAACCGTGCTCGCGTCAACGATTGCAAAGCACTATTTACGTGACAATCGCGCGAGTGATATGTTGCTTCCAAGGAGATGGCATTCCTCCTCACAACCGCCCCGTGCTGATGATGCCTACGTGAACCCTGGACAGGGTGCGTAGGTGTGCCCCCTGTCCGCGAATCTAGGACAGGAAATTGACTCAAAATTCCGTATTAACTCTCTATCGCAATCTGCGGTTATCAGCACCTCCTCGGCCCTACCAGCTTCGAGGAGATTTGCAGTCATGCTGAAATCACTCTTTGTCATCGCCATCGGCGCATCACTTGGCGCCTGGTTGCGCTGGCTCTTGGGTATGAAGCTCAACGCTCTGTTCCCGACTATTCCCCCAGGCACTGTAGTGGCGAACATGGTCGGGGGATACATCATTGGCCTAGCCATCGCGCTCTTGGCCGCATCTCCCTCCTTAAGTCCAGAATGGCGCTTGCTGATAATCACGGGCTTTTGTGGGGGACTTACCACCTTTTCCACCTTTTCAGCCGAAACAGTTGCCCTCATCCAAGAAGGAAGATTGCTGTGGGCGCTCGGCTCAATTTCATTGCACGTCGTAGGTTCGTTAGCGATGACTGCTGCCGGACTATTGTCCTACCAAATTATTGGTACTCGCTGAGGAGATCAAAATGAAAGGCTATATGGTCGTTTTCTTCACCCAACAAAACCGTCGTTACGACGAAACCTGGCTTGATGCTCCTCGGCTTTGCCATCGCCTATTGATGCACACGGTGACAGCTTTACTCCTAAATCAAGCGGCAATTCAGCAGTGTCTGGGAATAGTCCAAAGCGCCCAGCAGAGACTAGTGGAGCGCATTGCGGCCGGTCGCGGTTTTCATGAGGTCGATAGTCCTGCGCATACCTCAAATCTTCAGCGTCGCTTACAGGAGGGACATCTCCGCTGGAGTTCATCGTTTCGGTCCCGTCAGGCGGAAAGGCCTTGGCTAATGGATCGCTGCAAGCGTAGAGGAGATGTCGAGAACGACTAATACCCACTGAAAGCCTATGGCCTAAGGGGCTGCGCGCCCTTCAGCGTACTTGGTAGCCAACATCAGTAATGCCAAACCTGCCGGCAGTCTGTTTGGTCATTTTTTCGAATTTATCGCGTGTTGATTTCGGGATCCGTGCAACGCCTACGTCACAGGCCGCCCAGTGCCATGCTTCGGACTCGGTCAGGGGTTGATCGGTATGAATGGGAAACTGTTTGGGTTGGCCGTGCAAGTGATACGAAATAATGTACAGCTTTTTGCTCATGGTCGGGCTTCCTGATGTGTCCACTATCAAAGGTTGTACGAATTTATGTTCTTGTACAGTATCTGTATAGGCCTATCCCACCTGTACAGGTTCCCTACGCCGGATGTGCAATTACGCTCGGTTTTATCGGGTCTTTTCGCCTCGCGCCTGTGCTTGATCATCAGCGACAGCCTTTCAAAGGCCGTGTACCATGCCGACTAGGCGTGAAAATCATGGCTGTGAGTCAGTGCACCCCCTATCCGATAGCTTCCCCCCGATGTATCGTCTGAGGGCCACTCCACGAGCTTATCCATAGGAAACCCCCTTCAGGGCCGTGCTCGGCGCAGTGAACATTCATGAACCAGTTACTGGACGAAATCTCTGCACTCCGGGTCGAGAATGAGGCACTGCGCTCTGAATTGGCCGAAGCCAAGCGACTCTATGCGACTGAGTCTCAGGCCCGGCGTGACAATGAGCACATCCGAACTGCCCTAGCGGCGGGTGGAGTCATTGGCACCTGGAACTGGCACCCTACTCGAGACAGTTTTACCGTCGATCGAGGATTTACTCTCGCCTTCGGCATCGACGAGAGTTACATACACCGTGAGGTGCCGCTCGCTCAGGTGCTGGACAATGTGCACCCCGAGGACCGGCCGGGGTTGGATGCCGCCATCATTGAGGCTGTTGCCCGACGCGGTGGCTATGCCCACCAATATCGGGTCAAGCGCGCGGACGGAAACTATTATTGGCTGCAGGCTACAGGACGTGTGGAGTCTGATGAACACGGCGAGCCTGTCAGCTTTCCAGGGTTTGTGATTGATATCACCGAGCGACGGGCCTCCGAGGAGCGCCTTCGTATCAGCGAAGCGCTGACGCGGCAGAGCGTGGAACGGGTGCAGTTGGCACTCGCCGCAGGCGCTATCATAGGTACCTGGCATTGGGATCTGCCCACGGATTGTTTCACGGTCGACCAAGCATTTGCTACCGCGTTTGGGCTTGATCCGGCCCTTGGCCGCGAAGGTCTACCGCTTGCGCAAATCGTCGCGACCGTGCACCCCGACGACCAAGCGGGGTTGATTGAGGCGATCAATAAAACCATCGCTCAGGGGTGCATATATACCCATCAGTATCGGGTGCAGCGCACGGACGGAAAGTACTATTGGTTAGAGGCCAGCGGCCGCGTCGATTACGCACCAGACGGTACGCCCCTAAGCTTTCCAGGTGTTCTTATCGACATTGAAGGCCGCCGTGCTGTTGAAGCACAGCGCGATTATGCCCTGTTCGAGTTGCGTAGCCTGAATGAAACCCTGGAGCACCACATTGCCGAACGCTCTGCAGCGCTTTTACAAGCCGAGGAGCGACTGCGTCAATCCCAAAAGTTGGAGGCGATTGGTCAGCTTACAGGAGGCGTAGCGCATGATTTTAACAACCTATTGACCGTCATCAAATCCTCGTCGGATCTACTCAAAAGATCAGATCTTCCGGTTGAGCGACGCGTGCGGTATGTGAAAGCCATCTCAGATACTGTGGATCGCGCGTCCAAGGTGACCTCGCAGCTGCTGGCCTTTGCCCGGCGGCAGGCGCTTACCCCGGAAGTGTTTGCAGCTTGTGACAGCGTACGCTCTCTGGCTGGCATGTTAGACACGCTTGTAGGCTCTCAAGTAAAAGTAGCCATAGAGCTGCCTGAGCAAGCCCATTATATAAAAGCCGATTTGAACCAGTTCGATACGGCGCTTGTGAATATGGCCGTCAATGCGCGCGACGCCATGCAAAACCAAGGACGTCTTTCCGTCCGGGTTTATAAGGCTAAACAGGTGCCCGCCGTGCGTACTCATTCGGTCATTGAGGGGGATTACGTCGCCGTGGCGCTCACTGACACGGGCAGTGGTATCTCGTCTGAGCAGTTGGAACAGATTTTCGAACCGTTTTTCACTACCAAAGGGGTGGGGCAAGGCACCGGGCTGGGCTTGTCGCAAGTCTTTGGCTTTGCCAAACAATCGGGCGGTGACATTACCGTTACCAGTGAAGTGGGCAAAGGCAGTACGTTCACGCTTTACTTGCCCGAAGTGCCAAAGCCGGCCGAGAAACCCCATGAGGAGGAGCCGGAACCGTTGATCGATGGTCATGGCACGGGCGTGCTCGTGGTTGAGGATAATTTGGACGTGGGGACCTTTGCCGTCCAAACATTGACCGACTTGGGTTACTGCCCTGTTCTGGCCAATAATGCACAGGAAGCGCTAGCCGAATTGGCCTTGGACGCCAGTCGCTTCGATGTGGTGTTTTCCGACGTTGTCATGCCAGGTATGAACGGCATTGAGCTGGGCCATGAAATTCGCCGTCTTTACCACGATCTGCCCGTGTTGTTGGCCTCGGGTTACAGCCACGTGTTGGCGCAGAATGGGACCTATGGCTTCGAATTGCTGCACAAGCCTTATTCCATCGAGCAGCTCTCAAGATTGCTACGAAAAGTTGGCGTGTGGCAGCGCAGGCAGCGTATTTTGCACAATTGTACGGACCGGACACATGGTTGACGGGTGTGCGGGGACATGGTGGACACTTCCAGCGAGCCACTTCGCCGGAATCCCACCATGACCTGGAACACGAGAGATGCCATGAGTCTGAAAGAAGAGTTCATAGCCTTGGCGCGGCTACCCGGCAGTAATAAAAGAGAGCTGTGTCGACGATTCGGGATCAGTCCGCAGACGGCCTATAAATGGCTAGGGCGCTACGAAGCGCTAGGCCAGGCAGGGCTTGAGGAGAGGTCTCGCAAGCCTGCGACCAGCCCGAAGCTGACCGATACCCAACTGCAAGCTCAAGTGATTGCTCTGCGCAAAGCACATCCCGCCTGGGGTGGACGCACCATCAGCAATGTCCTGAACAAACAGATCGCCCCCAGCACTGTAACCAGCGTCCTGCATCGCCATGGACTGATCGAGCCTGCTGCGAAGGAACACGAAGCCAAACTGCGCTTCGAGCACGATGCGCCGAATGATCTTTGGCAGATGGACTTCAAAGGGCACTTTGCAACGCAACAAGGTCGTTGCCATCCACTGACCATGCTGGATGATCATTCTCGTTTCAACCTGGCCATTCAAGCTTGCGACAACGAGCGAGGACCCACCGTCAAAGAGAAGATGATCGAGGTGTTCGAACGTTATGGTCTGCCAGCTCGAATCAACGTCGATAACGGTGCGCCATGGGGCTCGCCGCGAAATCCCGGAGAGATAACAGAATTAAGTATCTGGTTGATTCAACTAGGAATTCGCATCAGCTTCAGTCGCCCTTATCATCCTCAAACCAACGGCAAGATCGAGCGATTTCACCGCTCGTTCAAGGCGGAAGTATTGGATGGGCACCTGTTCTCGACGTTTAAGGAAGCGCAATCGGCATTTGATCGCTGGCGCGATGTTTATAACCTTCAGCGGCCGCATCAGGCGCTGGAAAACAAAGTCCCCATGCAGCGGTATCGAACCAGCCCTTGGGCATATCCGAAGGTTTTAGCGGAATTCGAGTACGGGCAAGACGACGTCCTGGCGAAGGTTTATAGCAGCCGATTCCGATTCAGGAAGCGTTACTTCAGCATCGCCAAAGGGTTGCTGGGCAAGCATGTGGCCATACGCCCCAGCGTGAGGGGCGAGAGCATGTTTGACGTGTATTTCTGTCATCACCTGCTGCGGACAATCGATATCGACCAGCCCGACTACACTTGATAATGCGTCAACCATGTCTCCGCACAGGTGTCCACGATGTGTCCGGTCCGTACAGCCTTCGGTGAAGGCATGCGTTTTGGACCCTGTTTACGGGCTTGAGAGTCGAGGAGCAGAATGGCCATCTGCCCATTGAAGTCCTGCAGGTGAGAGAATGAGCATTCCCTACCTTCCCCTGGAGCGGTGGAAGTGTCTGTGGTCGGTTGAAAACGGCACCATTCGCTGCAGGTCCTGCGGAGCTACCCAGGAAGAGTGGCAGATGCGCCGGCCTTTCATGCACAACCTTCAGTGTCCCGCCTGGACACCAAAAAATCAGTATCCAAATCGCGAGCTGCGAAGGCTCTTAGAAAATGGCGCCAGGCTGGGCTGGCACAACGACTGATCGCGGTCACCTTTTTGCGCATTCCTATCCATATGCAGGTCGATGCGCTCTATAACATCCTGCCTATCGCGATTTGCAGTGTGTCTACATCGCTGAACAGGTGGGTATGATTCCACCATTTGGCGAAAGTGGTTAGCTCGGGAGATATCGCCTTTGGAACGCGATCTGTCGCAAGTCGAGCCCTCCCATCTTCATTGAGTCCAGGATGATGAACATGACCCCGATGACCAGCAACGCGCAGGAATCCATGTTGGCCATGATGGCTGACCGGTATGTCCTCTACCCTCAGCGCGTGCGCTATTTCTTCTACGTGTGCAAAGATCGACTGGATGGCCGCTCCCGTGTGGCCCTGGTCAAACGGCTGGATCATCTGCTAGAAGTGGCACTGTCGCAGAACCAGGCGTGGCACAGCCATTTTTCCGCGTTGCTCCTCAAGGCGGTGGAGCTTGGAGCACTGCACAGTACGGACCATGATTTTCTGCTTGGCCAGCTGGAGCGTTGTGTGGCCGATCGTGGTGAGAAGCCCCGCGAGCCCAAGGGGCGGCGCATCGGCGCAGGCCTGTCTAGGCACTAACGCATTCCCCACCCGCATGCTTTTGCACTCCAGGTTTCGAACTTGCGTATTCCAGCAGAATTCTTGGCGTGGTTTATTGCAAATTCCGCGGACCCTCAGATAAATATTTACGCGAATCCGCTTGATTTCGTCGACCCTTTCGCAGCATTTTTACATGACAGCCCATTGAAGGATGTCTATTATGCTGACCGATAACTTGCTCGCTGAACTGTTGAAACTGCATGAAGCGAATCAGACACTCGAACGATCGTTCGTTGAAACCAATGCTGATGGCTTGAAGCGATTGTTTGATCAAGGTTTGAGCTGTTACTCGATCACTTTAATGACAGCTGGTAACATTCGTTTCAGGCAAGTCTATGAAGGTGTGCTAACGCCGAAAGGCTTGCAGCTCGCGCGTCAAGCATAAGTCAAGAAAAGCTAACCATAATGGCAGCACCGAACTAATCAGGCGATATGTTCGTTTTGGATGCCAATGCTACCCCAACCCCAGGAGAAGCTAATGGGACAAGCGAAGCAACGAGGAAACCGTGCTGAGCGTATGGCTCAGACCCTCAACCAAAAACGTGAGGCAGCTGAAGCGCTTGGCCTTGAACGCCGGGACTTGAACGAGCTCCGCGAGGAGCTAGGCCTACCACAGGATGCTCAATTCCATGGCTACATTATCCATATCGTCGAGAGCGATGAGTTTTTGGCAGAGTTCAAGAGTACAGCCTTCGCGACATCCAGGTCCTGGACCAAAAATCCAGGTCTAGCTCGTCTGTTCGAGCATTTCATTGATGCTTACGAACTGGCTCGCGTCGATAGCGAAATTGTTGTGGGGCTTTTCGAGACCCAATCCCAATTCATCGTCGCTGAAGTCTTGTGACCGGAGGGGCCTTATGCAGACGTCGCTTGCAGTGTTCGCGATTGTCGATTGGGTATCAGTTGCAGCGGCAGTATGGCTGGGCTATCGGTGTTCTCGCCTGCCTCTAGCCCAAGCCAAGCAAATTAGCGTATTCATCGCACAGGCCGGTGCACTGGTATTCCTGGTGCTGATTCCTGCTCTTTATGCCGCCTGGACAGTCATCGGTGGCTACCCTGTAGGCGCCTGCCCAAATTGCTCGCCGTTAACCGTTTTTTCTATCTGGACCACGATCATCTTTACCGTGGCTTTGGTTATGGCGCCGATCTTGTTGGTCGTTTATTTCCTCAGTTTGAGGAAAGCGTAGTCCTTTCCTTTGAATCGTCTTGTCGACCCTACGAAAGACGTCCGAAATCCTTAAAATAATTTTATTTCCGCATCACATCTGTTGCATCTGCATCAGATCTGATGCATAATAGCTTCGTCGAAACGCTCTAAGGGAAACCAATGAAATGTAGCGAGTTTCGACGTTGGTTGAGGGCCCAAGGCGTAACATTCAGGAACGCCAAAGGCAGCCATTTCAAGGTTTCATTGAATGGAAGATCCTCAATTTTCGCTGACCACGGGGGCAAGGAAATAGCCGAAGGAACGCGGAAACAAATATTGAAAGACCTGGGCCTCAAGGATTGAGGCTCTACTAACCTTCGCTCAAGTGAGGACCCATGTACGACTACCCGATCCAGGTACACGATGACTCTGACGGCCTCTGGCTGACCTGCCCTGATACACCACGTACCTATGGAGCAGGCGAGAACATGGCAGAAGCGATGGTTTCATTGCGGGACGGGCTGGAGAGCGTGTTTTCGTTGTACGTAGACGAGAACCAACCTATTCCTGCGGCGAGCCGCCCAGCTCCAGGTCAACCGTTCATACGGCTGCCCGTCGAAGTATCAATGAAGGTTGCGGTTTGGAACGCTTTCTTGGCGTCCGGCCTTAGTAAAGCCGAGCTTGCACGCCGACTGGGCGTGGCTCGACCGCAGGTAGATCGTCTTTTCGACTTTTTGCACCACTCGAAAATGGATGCACTAGAAAGCGCTCTCCACAATTTAGGGTTCAGTGTGGAGGTATCAATTCGGGCGGCTTGACCTAAAGGTCTACGGCGCAAAGCTGAGGCAATTAGGCTGTACCACCATCCAGCCGAGTCGCGCTTATAATACGCTTTCTATTATCTGAGGTGTCTTATGTCCCGTCTTGCTGAATTCCGCCACCTGGAACAAGAACTGGCTCGCCAAATGGCAGAGCTGGAGAACATGAAGAACGATGAAGGCCTCAAGCGCGAGGTCGAGTTCGAAACCAAACTGCGCGACTTGCTGGCTGAATACAATTTCAGCCTCAAAAACATCATTGCGGCGCTTGACCCTCAGTCCTTGAACCGAGGTGCACTGCAGCCGCAGCCCAAAGGTACGCGCCGGCCTCGCCAGGTGAAGGTCTACAAGAACCCGCATAGCGGTGAAACTGTAGAGACCAAGGGTGGCAATCACACTGTCCTGAAACAGTGGAAAGCTGAACACGGCCATGACGAAGTAGAGTCCTGGTTGCAGTGATCGATTTTTCCAGCCGCTTGGGCACAAAAAAGCCCCGGTAAACCGGGGCTTTACATCCGAAACCGTGACGCTTCGGAGGGCGACCAGGTGAAGCCGTGAGCAAGCTGTCACGAGCTGCTACACGAGATGACCGTCGCGCCACAGCGAAATCTACCGGGTCCAACCCCTTCTATCAACCATCGCGTCTAGAGGGCGTCGTGAGGCAGGCGTTTCGGGATTGGCTTACACCGACACTTGATGTGAAGGCGGCGTGATGCCAATCAAGGAAGGTTCCAGTCCAGCTTTTCGCAACTCAAGCTCAGCGAGACGAGCATGATAGTGCTGTCCATCAGGGGTAACCTCGATCATGGGGATCTGCCCCGTCCGCTTGGTCACAACGACGTACTTGCACGCGATCAATACGCGTAGCTCTTGAATATCTCCCTCATCGATGTCGACCCATCGCTGGGCCTTGATCAGGCTCATCACGCGCAAATGTCTAGCGTCATAGGTGTTCATTAGGATAGGTTCGCCGGTCGAGTGATGGCATTATGCCCTTGCTGGGGGGATATGCCTTGCCCTAAACGACGGATTGCAGCCCCATTTATCGTCTCAACGGTTCACAAATCGTTTCGTGAATTGTTAATGCCAGCGCAGAATTGACCCAGTTTTCGAAATTTTTCTGACCCAGGCTTCCATCCAGCGCGCCATTATCAATGCTGGATATTTACCGATTAATGCTGGGTCAGCTTGGCACCGGCCACTGGGTCATTTCGGTATCAGCGCAAACACACATGCAGCAGGCTCAAACCCCCGACTGATTCGGGTTCGGCAAAACGGTGGTTTTTTCAAACCGGCACGTAACCAGGGCGCGGAGGCTCCCCAGGATGCCGGGTTGTATCACTCGCCCTATGCGCTGATGCCGCATCTGTCCCTTTCGGAAACAGCAAGTTATCCTCCCCCGCTCATCGGACCGATCGCTAGAATTTCATCTTCACATGTCTGTTAAGTTACATGCACCCAAACGCTCAGACATCCTCAAGCACGTCTGACCATCGCGACAGGAATTACCTCATGAGCACAATCATTCTTGTCGAGGATGAGCAGGACATAATGACCATCATGGTCGAAGTCCTGGAGATGGACGGCCACAAGGTCAAGGCATTCTGTGAGGCGGACTCTGCCTGGAATCATATTCAGCATAATGGTTTTGACGCGGATCTGCTGATTACCGATTTGAGGATGCCTGGCAGTATCGACGGGCTTCAGCTGGTCCACAGGCTGCACGATCTGCTACCTCAGATCCCTGTGGTTGTCGCCTCGGGCTTTCATGCTGCTGCCGAAAGGTTGGATGACCATCACGTGCATTGGTTGAACAAACCGTTCAGCTTGGATCAACTGCAAGCGATCTGCCAAAAGCTGACCTCACATTGATCAGCTGGATTGACCCAGAGACTCGGCAATCTCCCCCTGATACCGCGGCAGGTAAATACAGACCGTCGTACCTTCACCCACGCTCGACCAGATGCGAACCTGACCGCCTGATTGCTTGGCAAAGCCATAGACCATGGAAAGACCAAGTCCCGTGCCCTGACCAATCGGCTTGGTCGTAAAGAATGGCTCAAATACGTGAGCGAGGGTTTCAGGTGTCATGCCCGCGCCGGTGTCCTTCACACAAATGCACAGATACTCGCCTTCGACGAGGTCTTCACTCAGCGCCGCATGTTCATCTATCTGCTTGTTGGCTGTGTGGAGCGTGATACGACCGCCATCCGGCATGGCATCCCGGGCATTGATACAGAGATTTAACAGTGCATTTTCAAGCTGGCTGGCATCGACATAAGCCTGCCATAGGTCCGAATCGCCATGAGCATCGATCCGGATACCAGGCCCTATCGTACGCCGAGCGAAATCGACCATGTCATACATCAATGTATTGACGTCGGTGGGCAGCGGCTCCAGGGTTTGACGACGCGAAAACGCAAGCAGCCGTTGCGTTAGCGCCGCTGCGCGCCGGGTGCAGCCCTGTGCTATAGCCACGTACTTGTCGATCTCCAGCACTCGGCCCTGGCCTACGCGCACTTTGAGCAAATCCAGAGAGCCTGAAATGCCTGTGAGCAAGTTATTGAAGTCGTGAGCCAGCCCCCCGGTTAACTGACCCACTGCTTCCATTTTTTGTGACTGGCGCAGCCTCTCCTCCGACTCCATAAGCAGGTTCGTACGACTCGTCACCTGCTGCTCGAGTGTTTCATTGAGCAGCCGCAACTGCGCTTCAGTTTCACGCAGTGTGGCACAGGTACGTTCAAGTTCCTGCTCGCGTGCGCGCAATGCTTCTTCAGCACTTGTACGATCGAGCAGGTCAGCTGCCTGTCGCGCCAGGATATCCAGCAGCCTCAGGTCCCGCTCGGAAGGATGATGCGCATCGCGCCAGTGAGTCGAGAGCATCCCTAACAACAGGCCAGAGCGTGAGCGCAGTGGTGTGGTCTGCGCCGATCGTATACCTGTGCTGCGAAAAGCCAACAGGTCTTCGGTCCCGGCGATCTCTGCCCATTCCTCGAAATCGGGAATGATGGCCCGCTTGCCCGACTTGAGCGCCTTAGTACAACTGCTATGGGCCGTTGGGCTGACCCACTGCCAGAAGTCGATTGCCTCCGGGGACAATCCATGCGAGCACAGAAGCTGAAGCTTGCCGCCGTGTCCTGATGGGTGTCCTTCAGGGCAGAGCAGTTGCATTGTACCGAACTGGGCACCGGTGATGGACACTGCCGCGTCTACGATCTTGCCGTAGAGGGCCTCTCGGTGTTGTTCGCCGATCAACTCAACGCTGATCGCGTGGAGCAAGGTGATATCGGATGATGTATCCGGCGTGGTGACCGAACAGGCGAAGACCGACTCCAGCTGGGCGGGAGCAGATTGAGCTGGCATGACGACCTCTGCTGGAGCTGGGGTAGGGGCCAAGTCTAGCATTTGCTGCACATTCGGCGCTAGCAACCGCCTTTTTCCTGCTCGATCCTGAGGAGCGAAAAGCCTTCCGCTCTTATGGGTTTGGGCCGGTTCGGTTTCGATAATAACTTCCTCAGTGAGGTTCATCTGGGCCACCCCGGTACGGTCCGGCAAGGCCACGGCCTGCATGGCGGGCATTCGGGTGGTTCGGGAGACTGCGCAGCAGAGCCGTTCGGCAGCCAGGCTTCGAAAACTGAATGCCAGCCACCAATGCTTCCGCTAAAGTACTGGCTGTATAAACAGTATAGAGCAATCGTTTATGGCAAAGAAGCCCACCTCGCCACCTCCTTTAACAAGCTACGCCCTGTTGGGCATGCGCCTGCAGCGAGCCATCAACAGCCCTGGCGCGCAGCGCAGCAAAGCGGCTCTGCTGGAGTGCCTGCCGGGTGATCTGGACGAGGATTGGAACGAGGTGCTGGAGCAACTGGGGGAGACCGACAACGTCACGGTGGCGCACCGCGATGATGGACATCTGCAGATCTTCTGGACGGTGCCTGATGACGACTGAATACCGAGGCAATGGGCTTTTTGCTCAAGCCTTGAAATTGAGGCGGCGAGCCGGATCCTTCAGGGGGAGGGATGGTTTCTCCGGCTCGCCTGGCCCTGCTGCCACGACCGCAGCAGGGTTGCCCAGCACTTTACTGCATATCAACCCTTCACATACGCGACATCTACGGTGACACCCATGTCGTACTCGATCCTTGGCCCCCTGCAGGAACAGGGGGTGGCTCTGCCACTCTATTCGCACCAGGTTCCGGCGGGCTTTCCGTCGCCGGCGGCCGATCATCTGGAAAAGCACATCTCCCTGGACGAGCTGTTCGAGATCCGCGCACCGCATGTGTACCTGGTCAAGATCGAAGGCGAGAGCATGATCGGCGCCGGCATCTACTCGGGTGACCTGGTCATCGTCGATCGCAGCCGCGAAGCGCAGCACGGCGACATCGTGATTGCCGCGCTGAACACCGAACCGCTGTGCAAGCGCCTGCACCAATGCGCTGGCCAGCTGATCCTGCTGTCGGAACACAAGGGCTACCCGCCCCGGCACATCCTGGAAGGCGACGAGCTGGCCATCTGGGGCGTGGTTCGCTACAGCGTGCGCGATCATGCCTACGCCTGAGCCGGTCTTTGCCCTGATCGACTGCAACAGCTTCTACGCCTCGTGCGAGCGGGTGTTTCGCCCTGACCTGGCCAGGGTGCCGATCGTGGTGCTGTCGAACAACGACGGCTGTGTGATTGCCCGCAGCTACGACGCCAAGCCGTTCGTGAAGATGGGCGCGCCCTATTTCCAGATCAAGGACCAGCTGCGCAAGCAAGGCATCGTGGCCTTCAGCAGCAACTACGCCCTGTATGGACAGATCAGCGAGCGGGTGATGGCCATCATCGAATCGATGGTGCCGGCCCTTGAGGTGTACTCGATCGACGAGGCCTTTGCCTTGCTGACGGGCATGCAGGGTAGTCTGGACGCCTTTGGCCGTACGCTGCGAGGCCGCATCTTCAAGTGCACGGGTATTCCGGTGGGGGTGAGCATTGCCAGCACCAAGACCCTGGCCAAGCTGGCCAACTACACGGCCAAGCGCCTGCAGCAGCAGACCGGTGGGGTGGTCGACATCTGCGACCCGTTCAAGCGCGACTGGGTGCTGCGCAACACCGCCGTGGAGGAGGTGTGGGGGGTGGGAAAGCGTCTGAAGGCTCACCTGCAGGCGATGGGCATTCAGACGGCCATGGACCTGGCCAGGGCCGATGCCCGCACGCTGCGGATGAAATTCAGCGTGGTGCTGGAGAAGACGGCGCGCGAGCTCGCCGGCACGTCCTGCCTGGAGCTCGATGACCCGGATCCGCCCAAGCAGGAAATCTGCTGCAGCCGCATGTTCGGCAAGCGGTTGACCGAGATCGAGCCGATCAAGGAGGCGGTGGCCACCTACGTGCAACGCGCCACCGAGAAGCTGCGCGCGCAGAACTCGCTGTGCAAGAAGATCCGCGTGAGCGTGCGCACAGGCATGTTCAATCCGGACGAGACCCATTATGCCAATGGCGTGATGGTCGAGCTGCCCTACCCTACCAATGACGTCAGGCTGATCACCAAGGCCGCCGTGCAGGCGATCGACTACCTGTTTAGGCCGGGCTTTCGGTACAGCAAGGCCGAGGTGTTGCTGCTCGATCTGCGGCAGCCGGGTGAGTTCACGGACGATCTGTTTGCCGTACAACAGCCGGTGACCACCAACAAGCTGATGGGCGTCCTGGACGAGATAAACGGGCGCTGGGGACGGGGCACGTTACGCACGGCGAGCGTACCGGTGAATCCGGACTGGGCCATGCGCCGCGAGCTGATGAGTCAGAGCTACACGACCCGGCTCGACCAGCTGTGGACCGTTAGGGCCAACTGACACAGGTATGGCCATATGCTATTTTACTGGATCCAATGGTAGGCTCATAGGAGCAAGTATGATTTTGGATATAAATCCTGGACCAAAACCCAAGCGAGAAGACGGTAAGGACGACAGGAGGCATCACGTGAACCCACCGAACGAGAAAAAACATCCGACATTACCCGTTCATAAACCAAAAAATAACCACTCAACCTGTCGTCGCGATGGCTTGCTGACGACTCGAGTGTCGCATCGGCTTGTAATTGGCCGCTACGTGTAGTTTGAACAGACACCAACGGAGTATCTCAATGGGTCGCAAACAATACCGGATTGCAGAATATGGGTGCATATTAGGGTCAGCAATGACTTCCTTAAAGCAACAGTTGCTGCCCTCCACGGTTTAGTAGTATATTTAGAATATAAATTAGTTTAGAAATTAAAACAAGGGACTGTAGTTAATGATTGATAGAAAATTTGGGTGGCTACACATCAGCGATCACCATATTGGCGCAAATGGTACAAAACATTTGTGGCCGCAGGTGAGAGAAGAGATTTTGAATGATGTAAAGAATCATGTATTGAGTGGAAATTCGGTAGACATTGTAATTTTTTCCGGAGACTTAGTACAGCAAGGGGAGAAAGCCGAATACGAAAAAGCTAAGCTTGAAATCCGAAATATATTTGAAGCTCTTAATAGTGTGGGCAGCAATCCTAAATTTTTTATAGTTCCAGGTAACCACGACTTAAAACGAGTTGAAGATGGATCATCATTGCCGCTGGCTATTGAAAAAGCCGGGGAAAGGGTAGAAATGTACAAGAAGACCTTTCTCAATGCTAGCTCTGATAATCAAAAACTAATTAGAAAAGCATTTAAGAACTACACAGCTTTTGTTAACAGTCTTCGCCAAGACAATATTCCGCTGCTTGAATCGACAGTGGTAGGAGTAATGCCAGGCGAAATCGCTGGAACTCTTGACGTCAATGGACTAAAGATAGGACTGATAGGTCTAAATTCTACCTGGTCGCAGGTACAAGGAGGAAACTATAAAGGGAAAATAGAAATTTTTACCGAGCAGTTTACCGAGCTTACCGGAAACAATCCTGGAGAATGGGCCGCTGCGCATGATTTCAATATTTTAGTAACCCACCATCCTGCGAATTGGTTGTCTTCAAAGTCCAAAGTCGAGTTTGATAATCAGATTTTTATTTCTAAGTATTTTGCTCTACATCTGTACGGGCATATGCATGAAATTAGTACAGTAGCTATCGACCATGGTGACGGACACATCCGTAGATCAGTACAAGCTGCATCATTATTCGGCATGGATCGAGCGAATGGCGAGTTACAGCGAAACCACGGCTATATTTTTGGTCAGATTATTGATGAAAGCCAACTACTTAGAATATGGCCAAGGAAAGTAGAGTCGCTCCCTGGGCGCGGCTGGAAGGTAAGCCCAGACACTAGAAGAATTCCTGGAGACGGGCTGTTTGTTGAGTATCCGTTTAACTACTCGATTAACGGAAGCTCAAAAAAAAAATGATTTGAGCACAGAGTCATCTAATCCTCCAACGGTTGAGCTGTCGTGGGTAGAAGATGAAGCTCAGCCTACCGCTAGCTTGTTACCTCCAATCCTGCCACATATGAGATGTAGGGGCGCCTTAATAAATCTCGCAGCAATTATATTGAAAAAAAGTCGACTGCTATGGTTGGTAGCATCCTATGAAACCGCTTGGCTTGATTTTATAACAGTAGCTTTGGGTAATCTTGCGCTAGAGAAGGCAACGGTCTATGAAGCAGATTTTTCAGTTTATGTTGCGAAAGGTAGTCCGCTGGTTGACGGAGTTTCTGTATTTGGAGAAAACCTTGATGTGTTCTGCAACCGAATAAATAGATCTCGAATCAAAGTAGTCATAATAAAAAATATGGAAGTCAGCACGGACTGTGACTTCCATAGTGAAGCTTTTGCAATTGCTGAATTTATTCAAAAAAAATGCATAAGTGCTATCGTTATTCTCGTTTCTTACCAGACGCCGCTACTCATATGTCCACATTTGATAACGTTGCCACCATTGACCGAAGGGCAATGTATAAGCTACATAAAAAAGCATAGTTTAGGCCAATTTGTCTCTGATCATGAGATAGTATCAGGTAGCGTATTTTTATATACAGAAGGACTTCCGGTTGCGATCGATAAATTTCTTAAACTTAGGCAGCATGAGGATCTGCCAGAAATCTACCTTTCAAGATTACGCGCCTCTAGGATAAGAGATTATTATCCTCAATATTTAAAAAATGTGTTAGATGAATTGTTTGAAGAGGATAGTGACGCTTTTGAACTTTTAACTGTGCTTTCACTTTTCCCAATGGGAGAGAGCATTCATAACATTAGGTATTTCCACCCGAAAAGAAAGTTAAATGGTAGATGTGCAATCAGGTTAGAAGAGCTGGGTTTGGTCGTGGCGAAATCGTTGGCTAGCGAAGCTTTATACGCTCCAGAACCATATAAAATTGTTTCGGTTGTCCGGTTGATTAGAGAATATATGTGTGATTGTATTTTTCCAAAACTGGAAAAATCTACTTATGAGGGATATTTGTTAAGATCAGCCGCCTTGTATTTTGGAGTTGATTGGGAGGCCAGAAAATACAAGCTATCTGGGAATTTCCTATCAGATAAGCTCAGGCTTGGGTCTGTCATGGCGGGCAATGCTCGTTTTCTTCTTACAATGCTGATAGTCCGAGCCGATGAAAATATTGAAAACACAGATCAGGTAAATAAAGTATTCGATCTAATATTTTTTTACGTCGCAAAATTGACATCTACACTAAATTTCCGACATGTCACTGACCTACTAGGTGACATATCCGCACTGCTTGACAAGCATGGTCATCTAGCTCCCGTTCAGGAGATTCGCCGGTGCTACATGTATGCATTTAGAATGCAGGGATTCAACCACGATGCGATTATACAGTATAAAAAAGTCGGTGAAATTCAATCTCCTTCACTAACTCATAGAATTTCAATTGAATTGGCTTATTGCGAAATATTTCTTGGTCGTAAGTCTGAGGCTATGATCATTTCAAATATGATTAAAAATGCTAACTGCAGTGATGATAGCAAACTACACGGTAGATTTATTTCAATACTGGCAAGTGATAATGACAAAAAAGTGCTAAAATTGGAAAAGCTCGCCCGCGATGCTAGAGCCCGGAAAGTTTATTTGCTAGCTAATCATGTTAAGTCTTGCTTGATCAGAATAGTAGGAGACAAAGATCAAAAAATTACCCTATTAAGAAATGCGTCCGCGGTGGCTCAAAATGATGGAGACTCACTGAATTTTATAAGAAATACTGTAGATATGGCAGAGATGATTGTCGAATCTGGACAAACCCTCAGCAATACTGACATCAATAGCCTTATTGACTGTTACCACTTTGCACACATTCAGAGATCAAAATTTCTGTTTGAGCGAATTCACGCTTTGCTTTGGGAAGCTAGCGAGTTATCAGGCGATTTTAATCGGTTGCTGGAGCTATACATTAGATCATCTGCTTTGGGACAAATTATGAATTTCGATAGAAGTGAAAAATACTACCTCGTGAGGCTGCTAGCATGCATTCCCGCAAATCTAGACACACGCAGTGATACAAGGTTTATTTATGTTGCTCATCGAGCGGTTGAGCTAAATCTGATTGCTGATGAGAATTTATCCAGCGTGCTAATCGAAAACGCCACTACCTTCTTTTTGCAAAATCCGAAGCTGGCCTAACGAATGTTCAGGCCTCTGCTGAGTTATGATGATACAACTTTCAGTATTTCACTTTGTAGGTAGGAGAGTCCTCCGGCCGGTTCTGTCCGCGATCATAGATCCGCGTCGTGCTGATATTGGCATGCCCGAGCCAGACCTGCACCTTGGCAATGTCCGCCTCATGTTCCAGGGCATTGGTGGCGGCTGTTGCGCGCAGCCCATGCACCCCCAGCCCTTCGACCTGGATACCGGCCTGCTTCGCGTAGGCCTCGACGAGGGTGTAGATGCCGTTGGCCGTGACGCCCTCCCCCTTGCTCCAGTGCCGCAACGGTACGAACAGCGGCGCCTTGGGGTCCACCAAGTGGTACCCTGAACGCTCCAGGTAGGCATGAATACGGTCCGCGGCCACCGGATGCACCGGGAGATAGCGCACCTTGCCGCCCTTGCCATGCACCATTAGATGCCGGATGCCCCGGCGCTCCACCAGGTGGTGGACCATCAACTGCGCGGCTTCCTCGCGGCGCAGCCCGTGGTACAGCAGCACCGCCAGAATCGCCCGATCGCGCAGGCCTTTGAGGGTCGTTGGGTCGGGCGCATCGAGCAGCCTTTTCGCCTGGTGATCGCCCAGCGCCGGGGTCTTGCCTTCGCCCGATTCGATGCGCGGACGCTTGACCCCGTGCACGGGGTTGCCGCCGGCCATGGCGTTGGATTCGAGCAGGTGATCAAAGAGACTGGCCAGGGCGGCGAGCTTGCGGCGGATGGTGGCCCCGGCCAGGCCCCGGCGTTCCAGATCGGCGCGCCAGGCGAGCACGTGCGCCCGGTTGACCCCGCGAAACTCGTTTGCCTGCGTGAGCCCTATAAAGGAAGAGAAATCGGTCAGGTCATTCTGGTAGGCGCGCCGGGTGCGCGGGTTGTCGATGTTGGCAAACCACTCGGTCGCCGCCGGCACGCGGGCCAGCTGCTGAAACTCGATGGCCGTCAACCGACGCGCGTCACCCTCCAAGACCATGCTCACCGCTTGAGCGTTCGTTTCCTCCGTCATGCTCCCCTCCCCTGCGCCAAATGTCCGTCCAGCCTGCCACAAAACCTGACTCGCGAGTTACTGGTGATAGCGGTTTTTATCTCCAGTAATTCAGTGGACCCACAGGCCCCTCGTCTTTCAGTTTTTCTATGACTGATGGATATCTAAATCACTACGAATTAGCTCAGCCGCTGCAGCTCTCAACAGCAAGATGCACGTGCATTTGGAGTAATCAGCGTGTGTTGAGACCAAGCCAGCAAACTGCCACGTGTCGCGGCAAACCAGGTCACGCCAGACGTTGGCTATTCTCACTGTGTACAAAAACTACAGCGTGAGAGGCGAGTGATGAGTTCCATTGAGCATGTCCTTGAAAGTCTGGACCCCCCGATCAAATATGAACTTCACGACAACGAGGGAAAATTTTCACTGCGCCTTATAGATGTGTCGGTACCAGCGGAGGTTGAGCGAAACCTCTCTCAACACGAGCTGGACAATTCTGTGCAATTTAGGCTTATCGTCCTGTATGCGGTCAACGAGTTACGCAGCAAAGGTTCGCACGCACCGTTGATACGTCTTCCAGATTAGAATCAGGGCGGTCCGGTCGGCTCGGCCAAAGGAGTGCCCGAGCCGTCCGCGCGTCCGATTCGTCTGGAACGACTTGTGCCCAGGCTTGAGTTTTCGCATCATCTGCGGATTTGGGTTCGAAGCTCCAAACGTACCGATCCTAATCATTTGTTTACCGCGCAGAAGGACCCCCTTGTCCGTTTTGATGGTCGAGGATGATGGTCGCCTGTCCGCACGATGGTCGAGGTTTCTCGCCAGCCAGAGGCCGAATGTGCAGCGTTTGTCTGCCTGAATTGCCCTGGCATTGAGCCCTGCCCACGGCCAGAACAGGAGTCGCGAGCAGAAGCTTCACAACGTCCAAAAAATAGTAGAACAACCCACCCTGCTTTTGCATCACATTCGCTGACGCACATAGGTTTCGCTAAGGCATGAATCTATGAATTGCATCAGCCTGTGCTCGCTATGCACCAGCAGTTATCTTGGTCAGCCCACTCGGACTCCGTATGTCAGTCACCTCGCCCGAAGATACCGTTCGCGCAGCTCTGCAGATTTCTCACGCCCGCCTTCGTAAGCAACACGAGATTGTGGTCGATTTTGGGGTCAAGTCACTTCGCATGCCCGATTTGGATGGGCTGCTCACCCAAGCGTGTCAGGCCGCGGCATCCGGTATGAACAGCCGATTCGCGAAGCTGCTCAGGCTGGTACCTGAGCAAGACCATTTCCTGCTCGCTTATGGGGTAGGGTGGGATGCGGGTGATATAGGGACGGCTTTGGTCGGTGCAGATGACGCCAGCCCGGCAGGTTATGCATTCAAGACTGATCGTCCAGTCATCTCCAACCACTTGGGCCAAGAGCATCGCTTTCGTACGCCTTCACTGCTGGAGAAATATGGCATTAAGCGTGCTATTAATGTTCCGGTACGCGGCATGTCCGCCCCTTACGGCGTTTTGGAAGTGGACAGCCAGGACGGAGAGGATTTCATCGAAAGCGACCTGGTCTTTCTCGAGGGACTGGCCAACGTCATATCCATGGCAGTTGAGCGCGTTGCGGTAAATCGCGAGAAAACCGAGACGAATCGCTATTCTGAAAGCGTCTTAAACGCCAGTCCCGATTGCGTCAAAATTCTCTCTTCGGCGGGAAAAGTCGAATTTTTCAATGAGGCAGGTCTCTGCCGGATGCAAATCGACTCCTTGGATGAGATTGCAGGACAGCCCTGGATAGAACTCTGGCCCGAAGATTCAAAGCCGACGATTGCCGATGCCATACACCGTGCAGGCAATCGGGAGTCCGTGCGCTTCGAGTCGTTCTGCCCCACAGCTAAAGGTGAACCCCGTTGGTGGGATGTCACCGTATCGCCAATTCTGGACAAGCAGGGTCAGCTTGAGAACATCATTGCCGTCTCTCGGGACATCACTGAGCGTCATGAGCATGAGGCTCGACTGGCTTCATTGATTGACGTGCAGAACACGAAGCTCTCTCAAAGTGAGCTGCATCTCGAAGAAATTCATCATCGTGTAAAAAATAGCCTGCAACTGGTCAACACTCTGCTGCTGCTTCAAGCCAACGTAGCGGTAGAAGAATCGGTCAAATTGCAGCTGCAGACGGCGGCGAACCGCATCCTGACCATTGCGGCCGTTCATGAGCGGCTGTATCAAAATGCGGATAAGGATGGCGTACTCGCGAAGGATTACCTCCATGCCTTGCTTCTGGATATGGGCGCAGCATTTGGCGACCGCAAGATTGAATTGGACGCCGACCCTTTTCCTCTGCCCGAGGAGCGGATAGCTCCTATAGGCCTCGTCATTTCCGAGCTTGTAGTGAATGCTTTAAAGTATGGCAAGGGTACGATAGGTGTCAGCCTCCGAAAAGAAGGTGAGCAAGCTGTTATCACTGTCACTGATGAGGGCAGCGGCTTTCCGGAAAGCTATCCCGAGCCGAACGGTAGCGGGCTGGGGATGAGGCTGATCAAAAGCTATTCCGGGTACGGAGCTCAGGGGATCATGGTGGATCGTACCGCCAAGACCAGCACCATTCGCGTTCGGTTCAAGCTCTAAAGCCTTGAATCTAGTTCGTGGGGATGGTATTCGCCCTGCTTGTTTTTACTGTTTAATCAGGGCGTTTGCGTTTAGGCTGTGAAAATTTTCGGAGGTTAGAGGATTGTGTCGGAGCTTCCTGGGATGAAGCCGATTTTACTGGTAGAAGATGATCATCGGGATCTCGAGTTTATGATGATTGCGCTGGAGCGCTGCCAGTTAGCCAACCAGGTGATCATTGTGAGAGATGGTGCCGAGGCGTTGGATTACCTGCACCGCCGTGGCATTTTCGCTTCTCGACTCCCAGGCAATCCTGCCGTAGTCGTACTGGACTTACAATTGCCCAAGGTCAATGGGCTTGAGGTCCTCGAACAGATGCAGAAATCGGATAACCTTAAATATATCCCCACTGTGATGCTGACCACTTCGACCGAGGAACCAGACGTAAGAAATGCCTATCAACTGGGTGTGAATGCATACGTGGTGAAGCCGATGTCGTTTGGCGATTTTGTGCGCGCAATTCGTGTGCTTGGTTTTTTTGGGCAATTAATAACGAATTTCCTGCGAGCTTCAGTGATGGAAAAAATAACGTTGACGATCTATAAAAATATAATATGTATATGACTTGTCGTGTTGCTTTCGGTTTGGAGGAGCTTTTCAAAGCTGGTAATTTTCTGGTGGTTGGCCAATCAGTCGTGTGGGATTGACTTCATAGGTATTATTTTAAATAAACGCCTACTATTTCTGACGTCAATACAGTTTGCATTTTCATTTTTTCAGGCCTGTTGACTTGGCATATAATGAATTTAGTAATATCCAGTTCAAACAAATCCTTGTGGAATATTTATATTTTTCAGTCATAATCCAGTGTTTCAAAAAAATATGCGTGGTGCTAAAAATTTGGACTATGGTAGTCATTTCTCTAACCATGGAGCTGCGGCTAAGTTAGTTTTTTTACCATACATCGGCTTTTTACAGACGTTTTTGAACGTTTCTATGAGTATTATTTCATAGCAGTATATGAATTAATACTGAGGTAAGGGCTGTGAGCTCTACTTTGCTTTTAGTCGAAGACGACGCTACGCTGAGAATGCTGATTGCTGACGCGTTGTCAATGATTCCGGTCAAGGTGGTTGAATGCGATTGTGCCGACGATGCCTTGATTGTATTAGAGGGGACCAGTTTGATAAATCTGGTTTTGACTGACATTCGGATGCCCGGTCACTTAGATGGGTTGGAACTGGCAAATCTGATCTGGGCACGATGGCCCGATTTGCCTGTAATTTTAACCTCAGGACATTGTGTATTAAAGTCTGAGCAACTTCCCAGTTGTTCAACCTTTATAGCCAAACCATGGAGTTTGGACATCCTGTTTGAAACTGTGACAAAGCGTTTGCCATAATTTTTTGCACTTTGGATTAAGGAGGTTCTATGACGTTATATCTTTTACATTCTCGGGTTCTCCTCTATGATGGCAAGTTTAAATCTGTATAAAGCAGTCAGCTGCTTAACTGAATAAAAAGAAAACCAGATGCTAGTCATAAACTTATTTAAATTGGATCAGGCAGGGTCATTCCCAGCCAGAGGAATCTTCACAACGAACTCGGTTCCGTGATCTTCGTCTGAAGTCACATTGATGATGCCATCATGGGCTGCCACGATCTGAGCCGCGATGTATAAGCCTAGCCCTATGCTTGCTTGTGGGCCATGGTTAAGGGGAACTTGCGGATGATATTGCCCCATTGGGTTGAAGAGACCTAAGATGCGCCCGCTAGGAATAGGGTCACCACTGTTATGAACACGAAACTCTAGGACATCATTTATGCCCCGGAGCGTGATCGTTACAGGTGATTTTGCTTTACCATGCTGCAGTGCGTTGCCTATCAAATTCGAAAATATCTGCTCAAGCCGTGCTCCATCAAATTTTCCTTCAACATTCTCAACTGAGTTCAATATCAAATGCGCACCAGGGTGCACCGCTCGACATTCGTCGACGATCCGTTCACACACTGGCGCGATGTTGATCAATGTTCGATGTACGGGTATTCCCGGGCCCAGCTGTGCACGCGTGAAGTCCAGAAGGTCGCCAACAATAGCAGAGGCACGTTCTACGCTCGTACAGATGCGCTCAGCCGCTTTAGCGACCTTTGCGCCCAACGCATCGGTTCGCAACAATCCGTCGGCGCTCAACATAATTGCACTCAAGGGGGTCCGCAAGTCGTGGCCCAGCACCCCTAGGAAAATGTCATGGGAGGCTTTGACCGCTTCGCTGTAGCTAGCAACGGATTCAACTAGAGCCTGATCGATCGCTTCGTTGAAACGGACGAGGTCGTTTACCTCAGACGGTTCATCATGCTTGACCTGTTTCATCCAGTGACGCAATACACTTGCACGCAAGGCTCTGAATTCAGCTACAACCTGGTTAATCGAAAATCCCATCATCAAGCGACTGACGGCGTGGGATTTAGCCGGCGTTTCAAAGAGAGAAGGACGGTGTCCGTGTGACTTTTCGATTTGCTGTTGAGCAGATTGCTCTGTGCTCAGATCGGTGGCGATCGTTCGGATCATTGTGGCTGCGTGATCACGCAGTGCTTCAGCATCGAGAGGTGTTCCGAGGGTGGGCATGGTTCGTGCGAAATCTTCCCATTCATGAACAATGGCTTCGATATTTTCGATCAAGAAACGAGACAAGCGCATGGCTGCTCTCCTGGAAAATTAGGCCAAGCACCCAGACTGGCACGTTGATCTCCCAGTAAAACATTAAAAATGGAGTTGGGAAATCATGAATGTCTTCGGGGTAGATACTGTTAATTGATCGGTATCCTCACCTCAATCAGAAAATCGATCATTCAGACCATGACTAAAATGCACCCTATGCTCGACCAGCCCTTGCTGATGCAAGGCGTTGGTCACTGCGCTGAGAGCGATCTGCTTGTTTCACACATTCCTGATGGCACAACCACTTCATAAAGGACGCGCTTGCGAAGGGCCGCTTGGGCTTGCAGTTCGGCATCCAGAACGCCTGCCTGGCCCACGGTGTCGTAGCGGCCCAATCCCCGCAATAGCTCTCGTTATGTCCTTCGTGGCTAGCTGAGGTTAGGCGATGAGCTCGAGTTTCCTGCTCATTGAATTTTTCGTGTTTCACGTTATGCGTGCTTTCAGATAGGGTAACCGTTGAAAGCATGGATCATGCGCAGTGAGCCGCCCTATCGACACCTCCTTGCAAGGCGTATACGCATATTGCTATGCATTGGATTGATCTCTATCTACTCACTCGGTAAATTCTCTGAGCGCTATCACTTCGGTCGCGTGCCATGCTCTGGCCTTTGAGCAACGGTGAGAACAGTTAATGTCTGAGGTTACGGCTGTCACATCTCCCCCACAGTTGAATGATGAATCCTTCAAAGCGGAAGTGGTGAGTCGATTCGGACTACTGCCCAATTTCTTTCAGACAGCCAAGGATGCGCCAGGGTTGATCCAGGAGCTATGGAGCTTCGCAAGGTCTGGCTACCTGGATAACCCTCTGCCGTCCGTGTTCAAAGAACGCCTGTTCGTACACCTGTCGCGATTTTGTGAGGTTCGGTACTGCATAGTGCGGCATGTAGGGTTCTTGATTGGCCAAGGCAACCCTGCTGGAGACCCTGCCGCGATACCACACACCATCGAGCAAGCCGTCAGGTTGTTGAACCAGCCAGCGATGCTTCCGGCTGAGGAGCTGGACGAGGTTTATGCACGATTGAACCTCACCAGGTTCACCCAGATGCCTGCCATGGAAACCCGAGAAGAAAAGGATATTTTTGCGGCTGCCAGTGTGATGTTTGTGCAGCCCGGTTGCTCCCAGCAAGCGGCAAAAGCAGTTCGTACGGCAATCGGAGGGACGAATTTTGAAATTTTGACCGCCTTCCTAGCGTTCATTCGCACTGCGCACTATTGGACGTTGACCCACCAGGAACTGACCTTCGAGGCGGATATGGCAGCCATGCTCGTTGCGCATGAGCATTTGGCGAAACTTCTGCTTGACGTCTCCGATGCTGCCCACGCGCAGTTACCGACTCAACTGCATCGTGAATTGCTTTTGCTACGCCAGGAGCATGACGACCGGCAATTATTGCGCGAGGCTTTGGCAGGCTAGGAAACAGCCCGCCGCCACCAGCAAATGTTGATCAACGAGTTGAATCATCGCGTAAAAAACACGCTATCGATCGTGCAATCACTAGCTTATCAGACGCTGCGTGGCGCCGATGTACCGGTATCTGTCCGAGAGGCATTCACGGGGCGGCTGGTGGCACTGGCCGAGGCGCATGATCTTCTCAACGGAGAGAAGTGGGCTGGTGCTTCATTGAATGGAGTCCTATTGCAAGCGATTCAAGCGCAGGCGCTGGATATGGTTGATAGAATCCATCTTGACGGGCCAGAGCTCCGCTTGGACCCTAAGCAGGCGTTATCGATCGCGATGGGGACCCATGAGCTGCTCTCCAATGCTATCAAATATGGAGCATTATCGACGTCATCGGGGTCTATCAACATAAGCTGGCGCGTCTATGGTGAAGCACCTATGTGGATGGAGCTTTCATGGTGGGAAAGAGGTGGTCCGCAAGTCGTTGCGCCAATCCGTAGCGGCTTCGGGAGTCGATTGATTCAGCGCGGGCTTCCAGCAGAACTTGAAGGAGAGGCTTCATTGTTTTTTGCAAGCGAAGGAGTCAGATGTGTCATCAATGCACCGCTGACAATGGCAAGTTAGCATGAGTCGCGTCTACATCGTTGAGGACGAGGCGTTGGTAGCTATGCTGCTTGAGGACATGGTCACCGAGCTAGGGCATGAAGTTGTGGGGATTGGCGCGCGACTTGAGGTAGGGCTTGCAGCAGCCGAGTCTGTCAGCTTTGACCTAGCTATTTTGGACATCAACCTAAACGGCCAGGTCTCATTTCCTATTGCCCATGCGCTTGCCAAACGCGGTATTCCGTTTCTGTTTGCCAGCGGTTACGGCGCTGCGGGTCTGGAAGAATCGTTATGTACCGTACCCGTCCTCAGCAAGCCTTTTTCGATGGCCCAACTTGACCAAGTCATCCGTCAGCGCCTGACGGCATCCGGGGTCTAGACTGACTATATCTGCATTGAAAAAACTGGATACCCGGCTTTTTGGCACAGTTTGAAGGTGACAGTATTGTTCATAACCTCCTAGCTCGCGGGCACACAGGTAGCCAACCGTAGCAGGCTGCGTGCAGGCCTAAGGGTAGAGGAAGCCAACCATGTCGCTGTATAGTCACCGATTCAGCTACTGCGCGATCTAGGCAAATCCACCACCTCCATATTCAGACGGCGAACTCATGCCTAATGCTTGCGATTTCTCGCGGGATATCAACACCATCGCCAATATCGATGCCGTACCCCTTATTCTCAAAATGGTGAAACACATCACCGGAATGAGATTTGCGGCCGTCGCACGCGTCACTGATACTAGATGGGTCGCTTGTGCAGTTGATGATTCGATAAATTTTGGGCTAAAACCAGGTGGGGAATTAGTACTGCAAACGACAATTTGTCATGAAATTCGGCAGCATCGGCAGCCAGTTATTTTTACACATGCCAGTGAGCATCCGTTTTATTCGCGTCACCCCACCGCAAAAAAATATGCCTTGGAAAGCTATGTGTCCATTCCAATCATCAGGTCAAATGAAGATTTTTTTGGCACACTCTGCGCTATCGACGTAGTTCCAGCCCTATTTGACGAAATTTCAGTCTCACAAACCCTAGCGCTTTTTGCACAACTGATTGCCGTTCAGCTCGACGTCCAGGATGCTTTCATGAGCAAGGAGATGGCTTTGCTTAATGCTATTGAGACTGGCAGCCTTCGTGAGCAATTCATAGCCGTGCTAGGGCACGATTTGCGCTCGCCCCTGAGTGCGATTCGCATGAGCGCTGACTTGCTCGAGGCCAAGCTGACAGATCATCGTGAGCGTACGCTTACATCGGCGATCAGAAAAAGCTCGCAGCGCATGAGTGCCTTGATTGAAGATGTCCTTGATTTTTCTCGCGGAAAATTGGGCGGCGGCATTCCGGTCAAATTGGCCTTGCATGACGATTTGGATAGCATTTTCATAGCGGTAATAAATGAGATCACTGCAAGCCATCCCGGCATCGTGATTAATCAAATTGTCTCTATCTCGTCTAGAGTTTTTTGCGACGGCAGCAGAATGGGGCAGTTGCTCTCGAATCTGTTAGGTAATGCGGTCACACACGGAGCCCGCGATCATCCGATACAGGTAATGGCGATGACAGAAGAGGACCACCTCATTCTGTCGGTGACCAACCAGGGCCCATGCATACCGGAAAGCTTGTTGCCTCTACTTTTCGAACCGTTTACCCGCTCGTCCGAGGCCGGACGTGGGGAAGGCTTGGGCCTTGGCTTGTATATCGCATCTGAGATTGTAAAAGGGCATAGAGGGACACTCAGCGTTACTTCGACGCCTGAGACAGGTACCTGCTTTGTGGCAAGATTCCCGATCTCATAAATCCACAGACGATCATTGATTGCCTAGCTCCGCGCCGCTTCTTCGCTGGGCTCACCGCAACCGTCCGGCCAACTCACCTTCCTTACACCGACGCCAAAGGCGATGGTGTCCACCTAATTAGGTGGACACCATTTCTAGCCTTTTAAGCGGGTCTTTCCATGCAGCCACAACGCCGATCCTATTCCAAATCCTTCAAGGCCCAGGTAGTCCAAGAGTGCGCTCAGCCCGGCGCGTCGATTGCCACCGTCGCGCAGTGCC
Source organism: Pseudomonas sp. HR96 (assembly GCF_034059295.1). Taxonomy (NCBI): domain Bacteria; kingdom Pseudomonadati; phylum Pseudomonadota; class Gammaproteobacteria; order Pseudomonadales; family Pseudomonadaceae; genus Pseudomonas; species Pseudomonas sp. HR96. The sequence continues at coordinate 135,545 of NZ_CP139142.1, read as the reverse complement.
ACAGCCTTAACGCGAACCTCGTCCATAAATGGATTCGGGTACAAACGAACAAAGCCATGGAGCTGCAACCTGCTTTCATTCCGCTACCTTTGCAGCTCGCCGGAGGGCATTCCCAGGCTCCGTCATCGAGCATCTGCGTTGAAATCCAGCACTCGCGTGGCACCGTCAAAGTGAACTGGCCGACCGAAAGCGCTGCCGTCTGTGCCTCCTTTCTGCGAGACCTGTTGCGGTGATTCGAATCGATGCGATCTGGCTCGCCACCGAACCGATGGATATGCGCGCCGGCACCGAAACGGCGTTAGCCCGGGTCATTGCCGTGTTCGGTGCGGCGAAGCCGCACTGCGCTTATCTGTTCGCCAATCGCCGCGCCAATCGGATGAAAGTTCTGGTGCATGACGGCGTGGGTATCTGGCTGGCGGCGCGACGATTGAATGAAGGCAAGTTTTACTGGCCCGGCATTCGGCACGGATCGGAGGTCGAACTCGATAACGAGCAACTTCAGGCTTTGGTACTGGGCTTGCCATGGCAATGGGTTGGTGCAGGCGGCTTGATCACAGTGCTGTAACGCCTGCCATTAGCCCATCGGTTTATCGCTGCTGACTTTCGGCTCTGGCACAATCAGCGGCATGACTTCCTCGCTCAATCTCGATCAAATGACACCGGAACAGCTCCGTGCCTTGGCCGAACAGGCCTTGCAGTTGCTGTCCCAGGTCGACTCGATGGGCCAGAAAATCCACCGCCTTGAAACGGTCAACGAGCAACTCGCTCATGAGATCGCCATCCTCAAACGACACAAGTTCGCCAAGCGCAGCGAACAGCTAAGCCCTGACCAAGGTAGCTTGCTCGACGACCTGCTCGACACTGATATCGCGGCCATCGAGGCCGAGCTGAAGGCGGTCAATCCGCCACCTGCACCGGACGAGCTACGTCAGAAACCCAAACGGGCGCCTCTGCCACCGCAGTTCCCACGTACAGTGATCCGTCACGAGCCAGAAAACACCCAGTGTGTCTGCGGCTGCCAACTTCAGCGCATTGGCGAAGACGTCAGCGAGAAGCTCGATTACACACCCGGCGTGTTCACCGTCGAGCAGCATGTACGTGGAAAATGGGCCTGCCGCCAGTGCGAAACACTGATCCAGGCGCCTGTACCGGCCCAAGTGATCGACAAGGGCATCCCGACCGCAGGCCTGTTGGCTCATGTGATGGTGGCGAAGTTCGCCGACCATTTACCGCTGTACCGGCAGGAGAAGATTTTTGCTCGGGCCGGGCTTGCGATTGCTCGCTCGACATTGGCGCAGTGGGTCGGACAGACCGGCGTACAACTCCAGCCTCTGGTCGATGCGCTGCTTGAACAAGTGTTGGCCCAGGGTGTGATCCACGCCGATGAGACTCCGGTTCAGATGCTCGCGCCCGGCGAGAAGAAAACTCACCGCGCTTACGTCTGGGCCTACAGCACCACGCCGTTTTCAGCGCTCAAGGCTGTGGTTTATGACTTCAGTCCCAGTCGTGCAGGCGAGCATGCGCGCAACTTCCTTGGGAAGTGGAACGGCAAGCTGGTATGCGACGATTTCGCTGGCTACAAAGCCGGTTTCGAGAAAGGCATCATCGAAATTGGCTGCATGGCCCACGCCCGTCGCAAGTTTTTCGATCTGCACGTGGCGAACAAAAGCCAGCTGGCTGAACAAGCGCTGTACTCGATTGGCGGCTTGTACGAAGTTGAACGTCAAGCTCGGGACATGAGCGATGAGGATCGTTGGCGAATACGCCAGGAAAAGGCAGCCCCGATCATCAAAACGCTGCATGACTGGATGCTGGCCCAGCGTGATCTGGTGCCCAACGGATCGGCAACAGCCAAAGCCCTGGATTACAGCCTTAAACGCTGGGTAGCGCTGACGCGTTACCTGGACGACGGGTCTGTGCCCATTGACAACAACCAGGTCGAGAACCAGATCCGGCCGTGGGCACTTGGACGCTCAAACTGGTTGTTTGCTGGATCACTGCGCAGCGGTAAACGCGCGGCGGCGATCATGAGTTTGATCCAGTCGGCGCGGCTCAACGGGCATGATCCGTATGCTTATTTGAAGGACGTCCTCACGCGCCTGCCGATGCAACGGGCGAGTGAAATAGGTCACTTGCTACCGCGTCAGTGGGTGCCTACATAACTTCATAGGGTGAGCTGTGCGAGCACTTCGTCCGATGACATAACATCGGTATACTCATCACCGAGTATTGCCAAGGTCAGTTCATGGACGGTTGTGGCGTCCCAGGACTTTCCATGCGCCCCGACGACGGGCACGGCTGTCGTGGCGTCTGAGGGAAGGATGATGCTGTATCCGAGTGCTTTTCCCGCACGGACTGTAGCGTCCATGCTGTTGTGAATGACAACGCCCGTCAGCACCAAACGCTTTACCTGCATCCCTTTAAGAATGGCATCCAGTTCGGTGCCAATGAAGGCGCAATTTTCCTGTTTGATGATGACGGTTTCTCCCTTTATCGGGGCAACGTCTTTCTTGATACCATTCCAGGGGCCATGGACGTAATAGCTGGATGTAGGAGTCTGTTCATCGTGCTTCACGTAAAGAACTGGCCAGCCGTTTGATCGCCAGTGATCGAGAAGGCGTTGGATCACCACCACATACTCAGGATTATTTTTGCCATCCCAATTCGGGCGATCAATGGCATCCTGAACGTCAAGGATAACAAGGGGAATAGGGCTGGATTGATCCTTCATATAATTTCGTCTCCTTTAGGTGGGGCAAGTAGACAGAGTGTGCTGCAACGAGCCTCTACCAGCAACTGATTGCAGGCGAAACTTGCCTGGGAACTGCTATCCGTGAAGCTCTTCGTAATGACCCTCTAGCTTATGCAAGGTGACTTCGGCAGACGCTTACTCTTGAACGATGGCGACGGCTGTGGATTGTCGAAAATGGGTTCTTGCGTTGCAAGAGATGCGGCGCGTTGCTGGGTGAATGGCAAATTCGTCAACCATTCATGCACTACCCAGGATGTGCAAGCCATACATTCACCACTCAGTACCCACTGCGTGATTTGCACCTGTTCAAGCAGGCCTTGGTTCAGCTGGGCTTGCCATGAGCGACCTATTAACCACCAGCAGGGTGGCCTCTGCCAGGATCCGCAGCGCTGATTGCGCTCCAGTACTTGGTAGAACGCTGACATGAGTGGAAAGGATGTGAACAGGCAATCGAGCCTTTGAACGACTGTGGCGAATAGCCGCACCAGACGGGCGCAGCAACTTCTAGCAAATGACACTCCAATCAGCCTTAAACGCTCTCGACCCATGGCCTGTACCGTTTAGAGGTCCTGGCTTCTGTACATTTGTCGTCGTTGCGCCCTGTACGATTGGATTTTGCTGGACCGTAGTCGCCCAGGTCATATGCGGCGCGGCAGTAAATTCACGCCTCATCGGCGAGTCTTCAATGAAAATGAAACAAACCTCAGGTTCATGGCTCCACCAGTCATGACGCATTAAACGAGGACGGGCTAATGCCCTCTACTATTCTACTTGTCGAAGACGACATCACCTTGCGTGAGGTGGTGGCCGACGCACTTTCGATGCTTGATGCGCGAGTGATTGCCTGCCCTAACGCAGATCTGGCATTGCTAGAGCTTGAGCGGTGCGCTGCGGTCAACCTGGTGCTGACAGACATTCGCATGCCTGGATATCTGGATGGCATCCAGTTTGCGCACATCGTCGCGGAGCGCTGGCCTCAACTGCCCATTATCGTCATGTCAGGCAACCGGCTGCCAAGCGACGTCCTGCCTGAGCACGCTGTCTTCATGGCCAAGCCATGGACGCTGGATGTCCTTTTTGCGCATGTCGAGCCGCTGCTCAGCTCACGCTTCCACTCGTGAAATTCTCTGACCTGGCCTCGTAGCGCTGAGACGGGAAGCGGCAGCCCCATTTGGGCACTTTTTTCCTCCCGTAATTCTGATGTATCGTAGGTCGGCCGATTAAGCTCGGCTTACCTTGTCCTGACCCAGAATCACGATCGTGCCCTCCAGAATTCCTCCACCTTTTGATCACACCGGGCTGCCGGTCGAATTGCCCGACTTTGTCTACGCCACCTGGGTCGCCTGTGTCGATGAGCTAAGAACAAGCAAGAAGCTAACCCAGGCAGAACAGCATTATCAGTTCTGCTGCGGATACGTGCAGGCGCTGGACGACGCCCGGGTGATTGACGAACGCTACAGCCGCTTTCTCAAGGTTTTTCTCCAGGATACCTGGGTCGAATTGCTTGATATTCTCCCGTAGACCACCATCGTGATTCGATGCTTCAGGAGCGCGCGTGTCCCTACCCCTTACCGCTCGGCAATTGAGCACGTTGCGCGCCTTGCACCAGAGCCACCCTGCTCTTGGCGAGCTCGTCAGCGCTGTGGCCTTGGCGTTTGATGCCTCGAAAACCGACAATCCGCAATTGGCGCGGTTGATCCTTGAGCAGGCGTGTCGACGAGTGGCGGCGGGACAGCCGGAGAGTCGTGAAGTGTTGATCAAGCACCTGCAGCACTTCGGGTATTTGGGCTGCTTGTCTGCGGCCCAGGTGACGCGCTTTTCGGAATCCATCTCCAAGCTCACACTCTGAACGGCCGGCAGATGGCGGAGGCCGCGCGAGTGTTGCGTCCTGATCTCAAGATGTTGTTTATCACCGGTTATGCCGAAAATGCCTTGCTGGGGGACGGCCATCTCGAGCCTGGGATGGCCGTGATGACCAAGCCCTTCGCCGTCGATACGATGGTGGCCAGGATTCGGGAGCTGCTGGCCAGATAGATCGTCAGAAGGTGTGCTGTCAATGAGCCCCGCTCCTGGCGCCTATACACCCTATCTGGAATCTCTTGCGCCAGAGACTAACCTTTTGCATGATTTGCAGGTTTGAGCTAAAGACAGCCAGCATGCCCATCACGACCCTCTCTTCCAGCGACGTCCCCCTCACCGGCAACATTGTCATCGTTGAGGACGACGAGCTGATGCACCGGTTGATGGTGGATATTTTCACGGATCTTGGGGCCGATTGTGCGTCTTTTTTTTCCGCGGATGATGCGCTCATTCATATGATGCAGGTCAAATCACCCTGTGCATTATTGGTCACAGATTTCACGCTTCCAGGCCAACTCGACGGCCGAGAGCTGGCTCTGATGGTGCACCAGCGATGGCCTCACGTGCCCGTAATCGTCACCACAGGCTACGGATCCGAAGTGGGAAACGATCTGCCCAGAGGTGTAGCATTTTTACGAAAGCCGTGGAGCCTGGAGCAGATCGCGGAGATGGCTAGAGAAATGATGCATTTGTCCAGAAAGCCCGCGGGTTGAAAAACGCCAAGGCGCCTAACACTTTCTTCACCTACCCCAATAAGCTGATACGTCGCGTAGTCATACGCTTCGGATTTTCAGTTGAAACAAGAAATGGTCGAGCAGTCTTCCACCTACCCCATCCGGACCTTTTATGTCAGCTACATCGCCCGACGAAACTGTGCGCGCAGCTTTGCAGATTTCCCACGCTCGGCTACGCAAGCAGCACGAGATTGTTGTCGAATTTGGTGTGCGGTCGCTTCGGGCGTCCGATATGGATGAACTGCTCAACCATGCCTGTCGCGTTGCAGCTGTCGGCATGCAGACGCGGTTTGCCAAGGTGCTCAAACTGCTCCCTGATGAACAGCAATTTTTGCTTGCGTATGGTGTAGGTTGGGATCCTACGGATATTGGCGTGGCGTTGGTAGGTGCAGACGATGCTAGTCCCGCAGGTTACGCATTCAAAACTGAGCGCCCCGTCATCTCCAATCATCTTGGCTCGGAAAACCGATTCCGGACTCCCTCACTATTAAAAAAATACGGTATCAAGCGGGCCATCAATGTACCGGTAAGAGGTATCTCTTCCACTTTTGGTGTGTTGGAGGTTGATAGCCAGGACGGGGAGGATTTCATTGAAAGCGATCTGGTTTTTCTCGAGGGGCTAGCCAATGTGATCTCGATGGCTGTGGAGCGAGTCGCGGCCGAGGAAGCCCAGGACGGTCCCCACCGGTATTCCGAAATCGTTTTGAATGCCAGTCCAGACTGCGTCAAGATTCTCTCTCCGGCAGGTGAAATCGAGTTCTTCAATGAGGCTGGCCTTTGCCGGATGCAGATTGATTCGCTGGATGAGATTGCCGGGCAGCCCTGGATAGATCTGTGGCCTGAAGCCTCCAAAACGACAATTTCAGATGCTGTAGGTAGGGTGGCGAGGGGTGAATCAGTCCGCTTCGAGTCATTTTGCCCAACAGTCAAAGGCGAACCGCGCTGGTGGGATGTGACCGTAGCGCCGATCTTTGATAAACAAGGCATGCTCGAAAATATCATAGCGGTTTCTCGAGACATTACTGAGCGTCACGACCATGAAGACAAGCTGGCGTTACTGATTGACTCACAAAATACGAAGCTGTCCCAGAGTGTTCTCCAGTTGGAGGAGATACACCATCGCGTCAAAAACAGCCTTCAACTTGTCAATACCCTCTTGCTGCTTCAGGCCAATGTAGCAGTCGAGGATTCGGTCAAGTTGCAACTGCAGACGGCCGCCAATCGAATCATGACGATTGCGTCGGTGCATGAGCGGCTCTATCAGAATGCGGACTCCGACGGAGTGAATGCTAAAGAGTACTTGAGTGCGTTGCTCAAGGACATCAGCAACGCGTTTGGCGATCGAGATATAAATCTGGAGGCCGACCCTTTTCCTCTACCAGAGGAACGAATGGCGCCTCTAGGTTTGGTTATATCCGAGCTTGTTATCAACGCCTTGAAATACGGAAAGGGCACCATTTCGGTCACCCTGAGTAAAATAGCCGAAAAAGCTATCATCACCGTCAGCGACGAAGGGGATGGCTTTCCAGACACGTATCCCGAACCAAACGGAACCGGTTTGGGACTGAGACTGATCAAGAGCTATTCCGGTTACGGAGCCAAGGCGATCAGCGTGGACCGGTTGGCCAAGACGAGCACCATTGCAGTTGAGTTTAAGCTCTAAAGCCGCCCTGCAAATACTTATGAAAGGCATGTGGATGCACATGACTCTAGGCGTCTAAGCGGTATCTGCCGGCCCCTAAGGCTGCAGAGGCTGCGGGAACCGAGAGACGGTTCTAGCGCGCGATACTGTGCGTCCTTGGGTCAGGTCCGACACCGCTTTTCGCCCAGACAGGGGTACTAGATGCCATGCCCCGCCCGTGATTCACCATCGCGGGCAGAGCCACTTCTCATTTGCCCTCACACGTTTTTAATGAAATTCTAGGCAGAATATCACCGTGCAAGCAGTACAGGCGCTATAGCGGCCTGGGGACGAATATGCCTACCAACCTCACAAATTTTATAGCTGCGCGTGGGCCTATGGCTGACCAGGTCCGCGCCTATTCATGGTCGGAATCCAGCCTTGGACCGATCGCTGATTGGGGGCCGGCGCAGTGCGTAGCTGTCAATATGATTTTGACTTCCAGTTTTCCGGCCTGTTTGGCCTTGGGTACCGGTTTGATCATGATCTTCAACGATGCATTTCTCCCTATTCTGGGCTCCAAACCCCCTGCGCTAGGGCGTTCATTTTCCGAAGTCTGGAGTGAAGCCTGGGACAGCATTGGTCCTATAGCTGACCAAGCGCTTGCTGGAGTGCCTACATTTATAGAGGACTTCGAGCTCGAAGTTTCACGCCATGGCTTTACGGAAACGGCTTTCTTCACTTTTTGCTATAGCCCGGTATTCGATGGAGAGGGCAAGGTCATTGGGCTGTTGGATACCGTGGTTGAAACCACTGCGAAGGTTTTGACAGAAAGACGGCTGGAGGACTTCGCCAAGGCGCTTGCCACTGAGGTACAGGATCGGACGGCCGATCGCGACCGGATGTGGAACCTGTCAGTAGAATCCATGGTAGTCACTGATGAAACCGGGCGAATTTCGGCAGTCAATCCGGCGCTGAGGAAGACCCTTGGTTGGAGCGACACCGAGCTGATCACCCGTCAGTTGAGCGATTTTATAGTGGCCCAGGATAAAGAGGCGTTCCTGGGAAAGTGGTCTGCAAGCCTAGATGCCCGCTCGAGCTTTACCATCGAAGCGCAGGCGCTTTGCAAAAATGGTCAATTTGTTTGCTTATCCTGGAACGGAAGCTTGCACGAGGGAAGCATGCTGCTGGTTGGGCGCGACATGACAGCGGATCGTGCAATCGAAGCTGAGCTCAAAAAAACCGAATTGGCGTTGCAGCAAGCTCAGAAGATGGAGGCAGTAGGCCGGTTAACCGGCGGTGTCGCACATGACTTCAACAATCTCCTTCAGGTTATTGCTGGCAACCTGCAACTTCTGACCAGCGATCTGAGGGGCAATGAGCGCGGTGAAAAAAGGTTGGCCAATGCGTTGGCCGGTGTGGAGCGCGGAGCCAAGCTGGCAAGCTATCTGCTCGCGTTCAGTCGTAAGCAGACGCTTGAGCCACGAGTCGTCAATATTGGTAAAGCAATCATCGGCATGGACGACATGCTGAGGAGGACTCTGGGGGAGGAGTTCGATATTGAGGTGACCGTCGGCTCAAGGCTGTGGCGCACATTTGTCGATACAGCACAGGTCGAAAATGCGTTGCTCAACCTGTGTATCAATGCGCGAGACGCCATGGACGGAAGCGGCAAACTTACCATTGAGGTTGCCAACACATCTCTGGATCAGGCGTATGCCGATGGCCACCAAGAGGTAACAGCAGGCGAATACGTGATGCTTGCTGTGAGTGATACCGGGTGCGGAATGACCCCGGAAATCATGACGAAAGCTTTTGAGCCTTTTTTTACAACAAAACCAGTAGGCAAGGGAACGGGGCTCGGTCTTTCGATGGTGTTTGGGTTTGTCAAACAGTCAGGCGGACACATCAAGATTTATAGCGAGGTGGGCCACGGTACCACGGTCAAGGTCTATCTACCTCGGTCCTTGGACATCGAGGAAACTACTCAGCCATCCAGCCCGCAGCCCATCGTCGGAGGGACGGAAACCATTCTGGTTGTTGAGGACGACCTCGCTGTACAAGCCACGGTGGTGGATACGCTCAAAGAACTAGGATATCGAGTGCTAAAGGCAAATGATGCGAACAGCGCATTGCCGATTGTCGAAAGTGGGCTTCCCATCGACCTGCTTTTCACCGACGTCATCATGCCCGGTCCCCTCAAAAGTCCAGAGCTGGCCAAAATAGCCCAAAAGCTTCACCCCAATTTGGCCGTACTCTATACGTCTGGTTATACCGAAAATGCCATTGTGCATGGCGGAAGGCTCGACAGGGGGGTCGAGCTATTGGGAAAACCCTACACACGCGAGGCGCTGGCCCGTCGAATCCGCCATGTCCTAGCCAATCAACAGCAGCGCCGAATTGACGTAGCGCCAGCTCTAGAAGCAGTTCCTATGCAAGCCTGCGAGCCGGAGAAACTTTCGGTCAGCCCATGCCCGCTGAATGTGGTCTTTGTCGAGGACGACCCGGTCATTGCAGAAGTTACATTCCAGCTTATCCAGAGGCTAGGCCACCAGGTTGTCTTGGCTGAAAGCGCTGAAGAGGCGCTACGTTTGATCACGGCGAATACCGACGTTTTGGTGACCGATATCAAGCTGGGAGAAATGTCAGGGGAAACTTTAGCAGACAAGGCACGCGGTCGATTTGGGCAGCTTGCGATTGTTTTTGCGTCGGGCGCAGACCAAGAAGAAGGCCTGGATCGTAGCGTCATGCTTCGAAAACCCTACAGTCTACAAGACATCGATGATGCCATTGCCAGGGCTCGCAGGCTCATGGCAACACCAATCGTAAGCTAATACGGTGCTGCGCATGGCCAAAGCCGAAGTGTAGCACTGCTCATCGTTACCTTGCGCCGGATCTGCTCACTCAGTTTGCTCTGATGGAGAATTGCATCCGCGCGCAAAACCACGTGCAAATAACGGGTGTTATGGTAAATCAGCTCCCCCCCGGGGCGGCCCCGACCGCCATACCACTACCCTCCGCTACGCGTAGCGGCCTCTTTGCCGAAGTACACTGCATGGGGGCGTCGTCTGGCAACAAGGTGTGGACGGTGACCGACACTCAGAAATTCAGGAAAGATTTTCCAATCGCTCCTGACCTAAAAAACCTGTTCAACACGGATTCCTTTGGGGAGCGTTTGTCACTTGCTTTCTTGGCTAACATGCTCCGAAGTCATGAGCGAACCGGTGCGATCGTGAAAAGCATTTTCTCGCTCGGCTAGGCGTTGGACCTTGCCATTGTAGCCCAAGGGGTGGAAACCTAGAGGCAGTTGCATCGATTAAAACCCCTTGGTTACCCCTATGTCCGAGGATTTCTGTTCAGCCCGCCGCCTCTCGGACAGAATGCCAAAGCGCTTATCGAAAAACAGTAATAGCAATTCCATTTGCAGATTATCGACAGTCCAAAGTTTGGATCAATTATCTACGAGGCAATACGCACGTCGCTTGGATGGTTTCAGCGTGGATTGAACTCCGATACAAAATACCGAAATTCATTCGCTATCCGGTGGTGCCTAACGGAGTTCGAACAGGCTTTACTTTCAAATTTCAGCAATGTCCAACATGATCAGCCATTGCTATGGGATCAACATCCAAAAAGCGGAGGCCGGCTACCAAAGAGCGATGGTCGTACGCTGTCATCACGACTCAAAACTTAATCTTTCCCCAGAGCAAGCCAATTACAGCTGCGACTGAGGAGGCGGCAAGAACACTGAGTTTAGCGGATGACAGCAGGGCTGGGTCGGAAAACGCGAGCGAAGCGATGAATATGGACATCGTGAACCCGATCCCTGCTAACAGCCCCACCAATCCCACGCCCTTCCAGGTCACACCATCCGGTAACTCACAGATATTGAGCTTGACCAACGCCATGCTGGCCAAGATGACTCCGAGCGGCTTACCCAGCACCAACGCCAGCATTACTCCCACGAAGACGCTGTGCGACAAAGCTTTATCCAGATCGGCACCCGCAAGGCCTACCCCTGCATTCGCCAAGGCAAACAGCGGCATGACACCATACGCCACCCAAGGGTGCAGGCCCACTTGTATACGCTGCACCGGTGGCAATACCTCCCGTTGGGCGTGACGTAGCTGCTTTAAAGGTTTGGTGACAGCCTCCGGGTTGTCTCCCGCTTGATGAAAGCGGTCCATGAGTTCATGGAAAGTACGCCCGATAGTGTCCAGTGGGCGCTCATGGGAAGGCTTGGAGTTTACCGGCGCCATTAGCCCAAGAATGACGCCAGCCAGGGTGGGGTGCACTCCCGTTTTCAACAGGCCAAACCAGATGATTGCTCCGGGCAATAGGTAGGCGTAGGCCTTACCGATGCCCATCCGTTGAAACAGCAGCACAAGCAAAAGTCCGCCTGCGGCTATGACTAGGCCGAGGTAATCCAGGCTGGCCGTATAGAACATTGCAATGATGAGGATGGCGACAATGTCATCAATGATTGCCAACGCCAAAAGCAAAATCCGCACGCCTGCTGGAATGGATTTACCCAGCAAGGCGAGTACGCCGACCGCGAATGCAATGTCTGTAGCGGTGGGGACAGCCCAACCCGTACTGGCTTGAGTACCGTGGTTGAGCAGCGTGTAGATAATGGCCGGTACCATTACGCCGCCCAGTGCGGCACCAAGCGGCAGGGTGGCCAGCTTCATGTTGGCTAGCGCACCGTCTTTGATTTCCTGACGTATTTCCGCACCAACGACAAGGAAGAAAATGGTCATCAATCCGTCGTTAACCAGAAAATGCAAAGAACGAGAAACCGTGAAATCGCCCAGTCCTAGCGTGACTTGGGTATTCCAAAAATGCTCGTAAGATTCGGCGACAGGGCTGTTCGCCCATATCAGTGCAGTCATTGCGGCCAGCAGTAGGACAATGCCGCTGACGGCTTCGATGTGCGAGAACCGCTCCAGTGCCGACAGCGCACGTTCGGTGAGAATTTGAGGGCGGGGAATAGAAGTGGACGCCGTTTTATTATCGGACACGGGTGCTCTCCGTTAGCGGCCCGACCAACGTATCAGCTTTAACCTGCCCTGTGCTGAATGCAGCAGCGCACCCGCGGCGATGATAGGCACCTGGCATTGAAGATGCAAACTGTCATCTCCATCGCATGGGGAAACTTCTACCTCATCAACCACTCAATCTGCGGTAGCCACCTAAGGTACTCACATGATTGCGCGTTGGCGTTGGGTCACGAATCAACTCTCTAAGCGGCTGTGGTTCAGAGCGTCCCTATTCTCGCTGCTTGGGGTTGCCACGGCATTGCTTGCGGTGGTCTTCAAGGACTTCATCCCTGAATCCTTGCCGGCCCGTATCGGCGCTGACGCGGTTGACAAAATTCTTGGGATCATTGCATCGAGCATGCTCGCGGTGACCACGTTTTCTTTGAGCACCATGGTCAGCGCGTACAGTGCTGCCAGCAGCGCGGTGACTCCTCGTGCGACTACCCTGGTCATGGAGGACACCACTACGCAAAATGCACTCGCCACGTTCATCGGCTCATTTCTGTTTAGTCTGGTGGGCATTATTGCTTTGAGCACAGGGGCTTACGGAACCCAGGGTCGAGTGCTGCTGTTCGCGGTAATTATCGCGGTGGTAATCCTCATCGTTTATACCTTGCTGCGTTGGATCGATCACTTATCCAAACTCGGCAGGGTAGGCGAGACCATTGACCGAGTAGAAAAAGCCACGATGGCGGCTGTCAGTCAGCGAGTGAAGTGGCCTTATCTGGGCGGCGCAGGTTACCCGCCGGATCTTGTACTTCCCCCGTCTTCACAAAGGTTAACCAGTGGGCAAACGGGGTATGTTCAGCATATCGATGTAAAGGCATTAGGCCTTGTCGCCAAGGAGCACCATGTCCGACTTTATCTGGAGATTCTTCCGGGGAGTTTTGTCCATGTGGGGATGCCTTTGGCCCATATCGTAGCGCTAGACCGGGAGAGAATCGATGAAGGGATCTTGGCCGCAGATAAGATCCTGGCAGCGCTAACTATCGATGTCAGGAGGACGTTTGAGCACGACCCACGGTTTGGACTCTCTGTTCTTTCGGAAATTGCGTCTCGCGCCTTGTCCCCGGCAGTCAATGACCCGGGGACGGCTATCGATGTCATAGGACGAGGAGTCAGAACATTGACCTGCTGGGGTAAACCGCAGATCTCCTCATCCAAGCCCGATCCAGGATGTGATTTGGTCTATCTGCGAGGCTTGACGGTCGAAGATCTGTTTAATGATTTTTTTTCGCCGATCAGCAGAGACGGTGCCAGCTTGCTGGAAGTCAATGTCCGTCTTCTCAAGGCTCTTATCAGTCTTTCCCAGATAAACCCGATGCTTTTCCGACAGGTCTGCATCAAGCACGCGGACCTGCTACTCAACCGTGCGAATGCCACGTTACTACTGCAATATGAGAGAGACCAGCTCTCCTCACTGGTCAGGACGCTGACCCTGTAAAGCCTGACGATCTGAAATCTGCGGGGCAGATTCTTGAAAGCTGCGCGCCAGCTGCTGGTATAGCTCTGGCCCCATTCTTGAGCTGACGGCTTTGGCAATGAGGGCTACGGCCATAAGGCTGATCACCAAGCCATGACTATCGATCATCTCCATGACGATGATCGCCGAGGTGATAGGCGACTGTGTGACCGCGGCAAGAAAACCAACCATGCACAGGGCGATAATGGGCTGCGCCGCCATATGGAAAAGGTCAGCAACGTTACTGCCCACAGCAGCCCCTACCGCCAGTGACGGCGCGAAGATACCGCCCGGAATGCCTGAAAAATAAGTCACGACCGTTGCTACAAAACGCGTGATTGGCGCGTGCCACGGCAGACCCATATCGGAGGCGATCACTTGGGAAGTAATGCCGTAGCCACTGCCGAATGACATCCCGCCGCTGAGCCAGCCCAGGATTGCCACGATCAACCCGCAGATGCCTGCGAACCACACTGGATGCAGGCGGCGCCATTCCCATAAAACGAACCGGCTATGTCGCTGCGGCCATAACAGCATTCGGCTGAATAGTCCGCCCAGCAGGCCACAGCCGATCCCGATCGCCAAAGCAGGGGCAATGATATCGAGACTGACGTACTGAACATCGAAATGGCCGAAGTAGTTGTAATTACCCTGCAAGGCAATGGCGACCATCCCCGAGAGAATGATGGTGCTGAGCAGCACACCGCTGGTGCGGGTTTCCAGTTTGCGGCCCAGTTCCTCCACCGCGAAGGCTATGCCTGCCAGCGGCGTGTTGAACGCAGCGGCAATGCCGGCCGCGCCGCCGGCCAGAATCAGATCCTCGACTCGCACGATGCGCGCGTTGGGAAGAAAGCGATGGAAGTAATGCATGATGGACGCTGCAACCTGCACCGAAGGCCCCTCACGGCCTGCTGAAAAGCCGCCGGTCAGCGCCAGTGTGCCAAGGCTGATCTTGGCGAAAGCAATACGCACTGAAACCAGTTTTTCGATAGGCTTACCTTGATGAACCAAGCGCGTTGCCGCGATTACTTGCGGAATTCCGCTGCCCTGAGCACCGATGAAGAAGCGCGTAGTCAGCCACACCACCAGCATCCCCACCAGAGGGGTATAGATGAATGGCAACCAAGGTCGCTCGGCGGTCTGTTCAGCGAATTGCGCCAAGGCGATGTCGGCCAGTCGGGCGAACATCACCACCATCAGCCCAGCAACAGTGGCAGCGGCCCAAAGAGTGACGCGAGTGCGCCAGCGCATGGACGCTAAACGACGGCGTAGCAATGTTATCGGTTTGATCACCTAAGGCGATTCCTAATGACGTTCGACACGATTCAGACAAGCAGACTAACCAAATCAGTGAGGATTTAAGATAACCTCAAGCGGTCCACAGCAGGTCGCTGAAGGTGAATATTAGAATCCTGCGGTACGGCGACGATACCTGTATGAGCCGGTCATCCAGTCAGCAAACAACATCACGATCTCGTCGGCCTGTGCACTGCATCTGCATTATTCATATGCTCCCCCTTACCTCTCTATCTCCGAAGTTTTGTCACTCATCGAGCATGATCGGAGGGCAAAGCGAAAGCTTCGACGTAGTCGCCCGACCGCGTTTGCAAACCACCATGACCGCCGGCGACTATCACCACATATTGACGACCATCTTTGCCCAAATATGTCATGGGCGTAGCCTGGCCACCCGCTGGAAGCCGAGTGCGCCAGATCTCCTTGCCATTGCTGGCATCAAACGCGCGCAGATAGTCATCGGCGGTAGCGCCCATGAAGATCAGTCCGGAGCGGGTGGTGATGTTGCCGCCAATATTGAGGATGCCGGTGGGCAGCGGCAGGTTGTAGTGCAGGCCCAGCGTGCCCATGTCACGGGTGGTACCCACATCATGCTTCCAGACCAGCGAACGGGTGCGCAGATCGACGGCCGCCAATTGCCCCCATGGTGGTGCTTACATGGCGCGATATGGAATAAAGACTGAACATTTACCGCAGTACCTCCTCCCATTCAAGGAAAATCACGCTAAAACAAGGCATCGCGCTTGGAGAATCCGTGGAAGATTCAACGAATCTGCTGACCCTACTCCTCAATGCATGTGGCCCTGGCAGTGACGAAAACAAGGTCCAGGCCATCTGCCAGACCGAACAGGTCAAACATTGCGACGAGATGTGGACCGATAACGCCGGCGTCCGGTTTGCAGCCCGGCAGTTACCGGGGACCACCGCCATCGCCGTAAAAGTGGGACCGATTGCCGAAGAGTATCAAACCTGTTTTGGTTCCGAACCGATCCTGGTGGCGGGCGATGAGAAAGGTCACTACACCCGCAGCGTCACTGATGCCCTGATTGCAGCTCGCGGCGTTGTGGGAGCGCCGGCTCAAGTTGCATTGCTGATTAACTTCACCTCTGACCCAAGCGCCATCCTCGCCATCCCCACCGAAAACACTCATGGCTTCGAAGTGATGCTACCGCGGGCCATCAATGCCCGTACCAAAGCACTGGTGGCCTATTTGCTACCACGTGGCCAGCGCTCATGAACTGCTCTCGGGCGATGTTCATTGTGCTCGCCGCCTGCCTCGGCGGCTGCACCCCGATCAGCCTAGGCTTTCTCGATCCGGCCGGACCGACTGCCAGTGGCCAACGTGTGCTGTTCTTCTGGATCGTTGGGTTGGCCTTGGTGGTCGTACTGCCCGTACTGATCATCACGCCCTGGCTGCTCTGGCGCTACCGCTATGGGCAAGACACCGCACCCTATCGGCCGCGCTGGGAATACTCGCTGCCCATGGAAATCCTCACCTGGGGTGTACCCGTGCTGGTGGTGGTTGTATTGGGTGTGCTGACCTGGCAACGCACCCATCAACTTGACCCGTATCATCCCCTCACGGGTAACACACCGCCGCTTGAAATTCAGGTGATCGCAATGGACTGGAGATGGCTGTTCATCTATCCCGATCAGGGTGTCGCCACGCTGAACCAATTAGCGATCCCCAAAGGTCGGTCGGTGCACCTGAGTCTGACCAGTGCCAGCGTGATGCAGTCACTGCTGATACCCCGGCTTTCGGGGCAGATCTACGCCATGGCCGGAATGCACACCCAGCAGTACCTGCAAGCTGACGCGGTGGGCACCTTCACTGGCCGTAACACCCAATTTAATGGCGCCGGTTTCCAGAAACAGGCTTTCGAAGTCAGATCACTTACACCCCAAGCCTTTGAAGGCTGGCTCGCCAGCGCCCGCCGCTCGCCGTTATCACTCGATTGCGACCGCTATCGTGAACTCGCTCGACGCCAATCTACCGAAGGCCCGTCGCTGTACCGCGACGCGCCCGCCGGACTGTTCGCCTCAGTGATAGCGGCTTCGCAAAAAAACGCCTTGCCCTCATGCTCCGACCTCCATGGACCCTCCCAATGACTGATCAGGGAAACGCCTGGTACTCCCTTCTGGGCAGGCTGGATTTCAACGCTCTGCCGTTCTACAGCGGCGTCGCAACCGCGGCAGCAGCGCTGGTCGTGCTAGCCGCTGTGGCTGTCCTGGGCTTGATTACAGTCAAAGGCTGGTGGTCATACTTATGGAAGGAGTGGTTTACCAGTCTGGACCACAAGCGCATCGGCATCATGTACGTGGTGCTGGCATTGGTCATGCTGGTGCGCGGTGTCATCGAAGCGTTGATGATGCGCACCCAGCAGGCTCTGGCCGTCAATGCGTCCGGTTTTCTGCCACCCGAGCACTTCAGTCAGCTGTTCAGCACCCACGGCACCATCATGATCTTTTTCATGGCCATGCCGTTTTTGACTGGCTTGATCAATTTTGCCATGCCACTTCAAATCGGCGCACGTGATGTGCGCTTTCCGATGCTCAACGCCGTCAGCCTGTGGCTAACAGTCGCCGGCGCGATGCTCGTGATGGCCTCGTTAGTGTTGGGCCGCTTCTCCACTGGAGGGTGGAGCGGCTATCCACCGTACACCGAAGTGACTTACCAACCGGGTGTCGGGCCCGACTACTGGATCTGGGCCCTGACCCTTAGCTCCATCGGCAGCACCCTGACCGGTCTGAACTTCGCTGTAACGCTCTACCGCGACCGCTGCCCCGACATGACTTGGTTCAGGCTGCCGCTGTTTTCCTGGACGGCGCTGTGCACCAGCATCCTAATGATTTTCGCCATGCCGCCGCTGACCGTCGCGACGCTGTTGCTCGCATTGGATCGTTACCTGGATTTCCACTTCTTCAGCAACGGCTATGGCGGCAACCTGATGAATTTTGTCAATCTATTCTGGCTGTTCGGGCACCCCGAGGTGTACATCCTGATCCTGCCGTCCTTCGGCATTTTCTCGGAAGTCTTTGCCACCTTCAGCGGCAAGCGTCTGTACGGCTATCGCTCTCTTGTCTGGGCATCACTGGCAATCACACTGCTGTCATTCACGGTGTGGCTGCACCACTTTTTCACCATGGGCCAGAGCGCCCGCGTCAACGCGGCTTTCGGCATCGCCACCATGCTCATCGGCATCCCCACAGGGGTGAAGATCTACGACTGGATGCTGACCCTGTACCAAGGCCGCATCCGCTTGACGGTGCCGATGCTCTACAGCGTGATGTTCCTGATGCTGTTCGTGATTGGTGGTCTGACCGGCATAACGCTTTCGGCCCCGCCGGTGGATTATCAGGTGCACAACACCGTGTACCTGGTTGCGCATTTTCACAACATGTTGATCCCGGGAACGCTGTTCGGTCTGTTGGCAGGCTACAGCTACTGGTTTCCCAAGGCATTCGGTTTTCGTCTGGCGGAGCGCTGGGGCCGGGTAGCCGCGGGCTGCCTTGGTATTGGCTTTCTGTTCGCATTCATGCCGCTTTACGTGCTCGGCACTGCCGGGATGCCGCGCCGTTCTCAAGCCACGTTCAATCCCGAGTTCAGCCCCTTGCTGTGGACGGCGGAATTGGGTGCATTGTTGATGACCCTGGGGCTGGTGTGCCTGTACTTGCAGCTCTACGTCAGCATTCGCGACCGTCACAGTACGGATGTGCAATTGGGCGATCCCTGGGATGGGCGCACACTGGAGTGGTCTACCCGATCACCACCGCCGGAATACAACTATGCGGTGCTACCGGCGATACACGACCGCGACCCTTTTACTTGGCTCAAGGAGCATCATTTGACTTGGCCCGGCGTGAACACCTTCACCGACATTCTTCTGCCGAAAAACAGTGCCACGCCGATCATCGTTGGCGCCGCTTCGTTTCTCTGCTGCTTCGGGTTGGTCTGGCATATCGGGTGGGCAGCGTCTGCAGGTCTGTTGGGAATTTTGGCCGCAGTGATCCTGCGCAGCTTCGTCAGAGAGACCCATCGCGTCATCAAAGCTCAGGCGCTGCGCCTTGAATATGAAGAGGGCGCTCGCCTGGCTAAGCAGTCGGTTGCTGTTAGCCGGGATGATGAAATCAGTCGACTGAATCTCGGCCTTGCGCAGGTGCAGCCATGACCAACGTTCGTGCGACGGCGCCCTTCGCTCCAGATAACTCATCGCGCGTCTATGGCTTCTGGTTGTTCATGATGAGCGACGGTCTGGTCTTTGCCTTACTGTTCGCCGTCTATGCCACTCTGCTTCATGCCACTGATGGCAGCCCCGGCGGCAAGGAGGTGCTGGAACTGAAGTCTGCACTGATCGAGACCCTGGTGCTGCTCGTCAGCAGCTTTACTGTGGGCATGGCAGTGCTCAACCTGCAATTTCGTCCTGAACGGCGCCTTTATTTGGTCAGCTGGCTATCGTTGACGCTGGTCCTGGGCCTGACTTTTCTCACACTTGAGATCAGCGACTTCGTCGGCATGGTCCACCAAGGGGCCACTGCGCAACGCAGTGCTTATCTGTCTGCGTTCTACGCCCTAGTGGCCACCCACGGTCTGCACGTAGCCGCAGGCTGCCTATGGCTAACCGTCATGCTGCTCCAGATCAAGCGATTCGGGCTTGATGAGACGGTCCGGTTCCGGCTCGGCGTGTTGGCCTTGTTCTGGCATTTTCTCGATGTGATCTGGGTGGCCATTTACGCGGTGGTTTATTTGCAGGCGGCGGTATGATTAAAGACCTCGAGGGTTACCAGCGACAACTTCGGCGCTACCGGGCCGGCCTGGTACTGGCTATCACTCTGACCGCTTTGCCCACAGCACTGGTCAAATGGGCCGCCCTGTCATTTGACACCACATTGGCGGCCATTTTGCTGCTCGCAGTGGTACAGATTCTGGTGCATTTCTACTGCTTTCTGCAGGTGGGGGCTGAGCGTTCGGAACAGGACAAATGGCCGATGCTGCTGTTTTCCGTGCTGATCGTAGCGTTGATGGTGGGCGGTACACTTCTCGTCTATTACGACCAAATGCACCGAATGTAGCCCTGAATTCAGTTTCATTCCAGACTAGCGGCTTCCTTGGTTGAGCCTCCCTTCAAGCTCCAGCTTGCCGTCGCAGCTGAGCAACGCGGTGTATTTGTCTGGTCCAACGTCAATGGGCACCCACCACCAGTTGGTGTGGTCGTCATACTGCGACCCTTTAGCAATATGAACACTGCCCATACCCGTTTTGGGAGGATGACGCCTGAAATAATCCGCCACAGAAGCCTGGAAGAAATCATCACCCTTTTCCGGGCAGTGCATTTTATTGGAGTCATCGCCGCAGCCAGACAGCAGAATTGGAAGCAGGGCGAGAGCTTTGGCTCGATGTTTATGAATAGTCATTACTTATGACTGATTTCCATCATCAGGTGATTTGCTTTCCAGGACGCTGCTTGGCGGCTGACCGCGGCGCGCAGCGCGCTGCTCTCTTCATGGTACGCGACCTGCAAGCTTGGGAGCTTGGCCTCACTGGTCTGCGCAGACTGTGTCTCGTCAGGCTATTGGAGCGGCCACTGCCCCGCCGCTTTCACCCGATGGCCTTAACCGACACCACCTCGACGTACCGATATTTCTTCCTGGCCACTTTGACCGCTTCCTGCTCGGCCAGCAGGCTGCTGATCGTGTCGGCCTCGTGCACATAGACCTGCGTCGCGCCTTCAAACTCATTGCCCACCTGCAGGGTCACCCGCACCCGCGGCGTGAGGGCCTTGCTCGGTTTCTTTTTCCGGGGCGTCACCGCCGGCACGATCACCACGTCGGGGATATGCGCCATGGGATCGTGGATTGTCACCTGCGGCGCAGGGGCGTGCGCCGCCCCAAACAACGCCTGGCGCATGTCTTCTTCGGTCAGTTCAACGGTCATGCCATGTCTCGGGTGATGTCAGTGATGTCAGTGATTCAATAAAAGTCGATCGTCCGCCCGGCGGCAGGCAGGGGGCGCGGTGACAACCGGTGTGAGAGGGAATGGCTTCATCATCCTCTCGCCCGACGCCGTCGAAAAGCCCCTATTCCCCACTTTCCCCCCTTTCCGCAACGTCTTCACCGTGTCCGCCCTCCCCGCTCGCCCCCCGGGTCGCCCACTGCGCTTGCAGCTTGTCATACGCGATGTGCAGCTGCCGCAGCTGCAGCCCCGCACTCTCGACCTGGGCGCGCAGCCCGGCGCTTTCCTCGCGGGCGTTCGAGCGCTGCACGCGCAGCTGGTCGACGAGCTCGCGGCTGTGCGCCAGCTCCCGGGTCAGCCGTTCGGTCTCAAGCTTCGCCGCATCGCGCACCCGGCTGGTCTCCATCATCAGATGGTTGGTGGTGCTCTCGAAGATGTCCGCCTGGCGGCTGACCTCGGCGCGCAGCGCGCCGTTCTCCTCCTGGTGCACCGCCTGCAGGCGCGCAAGCTCCGCCGCATGGGTCTGCGCAAAACGCCCCATCTCCTCCTGGTGCGACGTCTGCAGACGCGCAAGCTCGGTGGCCTGCCGCTGCGCCTGCTGCTGATGCTGCGTCATCACCTCGCGCAGCTCGCTGCGGACTTCTTCGTGCTGCGCCTGGGCCTTGTCCAGCTGCGCGCTCAACCGCTGCACCTGCTCGCTCAGCAGCGCGATCTGCCGTTCCTGATCGACGAACCGTCCCTCGGCGTGCTCCGCCCGTTCCAGTGCGGCCGCGGCGCGCGCCGTGGCCTGATCCGCCTGCTGCACATGCGCCGCGCGCTCGATCGCGTACGCCGCGGTGGCCTCGTTCAGCGCCACCTCCCACACGCTGTCCAGGGCCTGGCACACCGCCTCCGGGATGCCGGGGCGCTTGAGCCGGGCACTGAGCAAGGGCCCGGTGCGCGCCCAGAACTGTTTGACCTCGTCCCCCACCACATTGGGCGAGGCATTCACCCCATGCTCTTCCAGGATCCGCCCGCGGATCGCGCTGATCGACACCTCCCCGCCCGCTTCGAGCAGCTGCGCGGCGTAATGGCGCACCAGGTCGCGGGTTTTGGGCAGGCCGCTGGAGGGCAAGGTCAAGGTCACAGGCTTTTTTCCTTTTTTTGAAGTGAAGAGCGCTGGGGTGGCGGTGCGAAAAGGCCGCTTAAACCCCTGCGGTTGCAGGGCCAGGCGGCCCAAAAAGGTCTATTTTGCACCAATCTTTATTAGTATGCTAAATACCGCAAACGATACGTATCATATTCATACGCCAGAAAATTCGTGATTACGTCCTATTATCACGAGTTTTTTTGCTGCGTTGGATTTTTTGGGCGACTCTATCCTCACCTCACCCCCAGCGTTGCTGAAGATCGAGGAACATGAAATCATGGAGATCAAGCGATTGAATGGGTAAAACATGCGCCATGGATCAAGTCAATATCGGCCTGAAGCTCCTTCGCCCTCCCACCCTTACGCCGGCGGAATTCAAGCACCTGATCCGCCGCAAAGGCTGGCGCATGGCCGATGTGGCCCTGCGCTGGAACGTGCGCCCCGAAACCCTCAGCCGCGTAGCGGCCGATGCCAGCCGCGAAACGCGCTGGGATGACGCGGTGCGTGCCCTGCCCTCCCTGCTGCGCCGCGAGCGCGCCGCGGTGACGGCCGCGCGCCTGTTTCTGCACCCCCCACGCCCTCGACGTTCACCCCCGGGGCATCCCGATCATCCGCTGACCCCTGCGGCGCCCACCGTGGTCGCCTTGCCGGCACCGTGGCAGGACGAGGAGGAGCCCGAGCCCTACGCTTCGCTGCCCGACGGCTTTCGTTACCAGGGCTATGTCGGACTGGGCTCGGAGCTTGCGGTCATCAGTGACATCGGCAGCTTCGCCCAAGAAGGCGCAGTGCTGCTGGTGGTCGACGTGCGCCTGGGGGTGGGCAGCGACGGCGAAGCGCAGGAGGAATACCTGTGCGAATCGGCGCACGGCCACACGCTGTGGCTCGACCCTGAGCAGATGGATGACTGGGTCGTCTTCACCGGCAAGACGCGGCAGGGCTTCTGATGAGCACAAGCATCAGGAAGTCTCAGCTTTCAGCGGTGAATTTTCAGCGCAGCGGCTTGATCGAGCGCGCGCAACCGGCCGAGCGCGATCACGTCCTGCCAGCGGTCCCGGACCTGGTCCAGGCCCGTTCCGACTTCGAGGCCGCCGCTATCTGGCTCGAGGCGACCACCGACAACCCCAAGACCCGCCGCGCCATGCGCAAGGAAGCCGAGCGCTTCCTGCTTTGGGCTCGGCACGCGCGCGACAAGGGGCTGTCGCAGATCGGCGTCATGGACGTACGCGCCTACCTCGCATTCCTGGCCGACCCGCAGCCGGCCTCGGTGTGGGTCTCCCCCACCAAACACCCGCGGCAACACCCGGACTGGCGCCCGTTCGCCGGGCCATTGGGCGTCAGTTCACAGCGCTACGCCCTGGTCCAGCTGGGCAGCTTGTACAGCTGGATGGTCAAGGCCGGCTGGCTCAAGGGCAATCCAGTGGCCCTGGTAAAAAAACCGCAGGCAGCGGTTGATCCCATGATCCAGCGGCTGCTGCCGGTGGAGGGCATCGCGCTGGCCTTCGAAGCGATTGCGGCGACCAAAAGTCCGCTCAAGCGCGCGCGAGACCACTTCATGTTGAGCCTCTTTTATATGACGGGCTTGCGCACCTTCGAGGCCACCGCCTCGAACATGGGCACGCTGCGCCGTTCAGCCAGCGGCCATCTGTGGCTGATGGTGGACGGCAAGCGCAACAAGCGGCGCGAGGTGCCGATCTCCGAGGCGCTTTTCAAAGAGCTCCAGTATTACCGGCAGGCCATGGGGCTGCCCGCCGAGATCCTGCCCGGCGAGTCGACGCCCCTGCTGATGGCGGCCAACAGCAAGGGCAAGCGAGCCAGCCACAGCACCGTGCTCAAGGCCATGATCGACATCATGACCCGAGCGGCGGAGCTGGCCCGGGAACGGCGGCAGTACGAACTGGCCGATCGCCTGGGCGAGGCCACCACGCACTGGTTGCGGCATTCGTGCTTCAGTCATCTGGCCCAGGCCACGGGCGATCTGGTCATGGTGCGCTCGCTCGCCGGCCATGCGCGGCTGGACACCACGAGTCGCTACCTGCACGCCGAAGCCCAGCACCTGCATGAGCAGGTCAGTGCGATACTGAGGACACCACGCTGACTGGGTCAGTATCGCCCCTGATGTAAATGATCAATTTTTGACCTGTGCGTTTCGGCCCAGCCGAGCCGTGGCTTACAGAGCTTCTCAGGATTGTTGTCCACAGGGCTATCCCCGGCTTTTGTGGGTAAGTTCATTCCAGGGAGAGATAAAAATGAGGGCCAGGCTTGGGCGTTTCGGTTGAATAGATGCAAGATATAGCTGCGTTCGGTGTTACCAATGGAGTCCGTTTGTTCGAGAGATGCGGGGCCCATTTTTGGCCGAAAGCTTCCTCTCTCTATGATCCTCCCAAGCTATGGTAGTGCCAAGTTGGAGTCCAGCAATGCCCGCCGAGGGTTGTTTTCCTTATCGGCGGGCAATTAAAGCTTTTTGACTGACTTTCTATGCAACTATCTTTGTGTGCGTTTGCGCGAGCTAGGTTTTTTCAGCTCGAACATCAGCACCGAACGACCGGTGACCTGGTACTCGGCGCCGAACTCGAAGGTTTCGCCGAGATCCAGATCAGGTTGGTTGGTGTCCAGTTGCAACACCCACTTGGCGCCCTGCGGTACCTCAGGCAAGGTGAACGAAACAACGTCGTGGTGCGAGTTGACGATGATCAGCAGCGAGTTGTCGACGCCTTCGCGCTGGATACCACTGGCCTTGGTGCGACCGTCGAGCAGGATGCCCATGCAGCGGTTGTTGCCGTCCTGCCACTGCTCGGTGCCCATTTCCGAACCGTTGGGTTGAATCCAGCTGACGTCTTTCACGCCCATGCCTTCGTCATACTCGCCGGTGAAGAAACGGTTGCGGCGCAGCAGCGGGTAGCGTGCGCGCAGCTCGATCAGGTAGCGCACGAAATCCTGCAGCTCGGCGCTCTGCTCGCTGACGTTCCAATCGACCCAGCCGATTTCGCTGTCCTGGCAGTAGGCGTTGTTGCTGCCGCCTTGGGTGCGAGCGAACTCGTCACCGGCGAGCAGCATCGGCGTGCCCTGGGCGAGGAACAAGGTGGCCAGCAGGTTGCGCATCTGCCGGTAGCGCAGCGCGAGGATTTCCGGGTCTTCGGTCGGGCCTTCGACGCCGCAGTTCCACGACTTGTTGTCCGAGTGGCCGTCACGGTTGTCTTCACCGTTGGCTTCGTTGTGCTTGTCGTTGTAGGAAACCAGGTCGTTGAGGGTGAAACCGTCGTGGGCGGTGATGAAATTCACCGAGGACGCCGGCTTGCGGCCGCGACGGTTGAACTGGTCGCCCGAGCCCAGGAAGATCTTCGCAAAGTCGCCGAGCATCTCGTCGTCGCCTTTCCAGAAGGCCCGGGAGATGTCGCGGAACTTGTCGTTCCATTCCATCCAGCCCGGCGGGAAGTTGCCCACCTGGTAGCCACCGGGGCCACAGTCCCAGGGCTCGGCCACCAGCTTGACCTTGGCCAGCACCGGGTCCTGGCGGCAGGCGTCGAGGAAGCCCCCGCCTTCGCTGAAACCATGGGCCTCGCGGCCGAGAATGGTCGCCAGGTCGAAGCGGAAACCGTCCACGCCCATCTCCGAACTCCAGTAGCGCAGCGAGTCGGTGACCATCTGCAGCACGCACGGGTGGCTCATGTTCAGGGTGTTGCCGGTGCCGGTGTCGTTGATGTAGTAGCGTGCATCGTCGGGCATCAGGCGGTAGTAGCTGGCGTTGTCGATGCCTTTGAGCGAGAGGGTCGGACCCATCTCGTTGCCTTCGGCGGTGTGGTTGTAGACCACGTCGAGGATGACTTCCAGACCAGCCTTGTGAAAGCGCGAGACCATCACTTTGAATTCGCCGATCGACTGCCCAGCCAGGTAGCGGCCATGGGGCGCGAAGAAGCCCAGGGTGTTGTAGCCCCAGAAGTTGCGCAGGCCTTTTTCCAGCAGGTGGTTGTCGTCGAGGAAGTAATGCACCGGCATCAGTTCCACCGAGGTCACGCCGAGCGAGCGGATGTACTCGACCACGTCGTTCTCGTGGAAGGCGGCAAAGGTGCCCCGCTCCGCTTCACGTACCGAGGGGTGACGCATGGTGAAGCCGCGCACGTGGGTCTCGTAGAACACGGTGTTCTCCCACGGCACGTTCGGCTTGGGCGTGTTGCCCCAAGTGAACGCCGGGTCGATCACCCGGCAGCGCGGCATGAACGGCGCGCTGTCGCGCTCGTCGAACGAGAGGTCGCCGTCTTCGTGGCCCACGGTGTAGCCGAACAAGGCGTCGTCCCACTGCAGCTCGCCCCAGATCTGCTTGGCATAGGGGTCGATCAGCAGTTTGTTGGGGTTGAAGCGGTGGCCGTTGGCCGGGTCGTAAGGGCCGTGCACGCGATACCCATAAAGGGTGCCGGGACGGGCATCGGGCAGGTAGCCGTGCCAGATTTCGTTGGTGAATTCGGGGAGCGCGATGCGCTCGATCTCTTCCTTGCCTTCAGCGTCGAACAGGCAGAGTTCGACCTTGGTGGCATTGGCGGAAAAAATCGCAAAGTTGACCCCCGAACCATCCCAAGTCGCGCCCAGTGGGTACGGCAGACCTTCGCTTACGCGGCTGGCGGGACGGGGTTGGTTGGATGCAGTGTCGTTCGCTGGTTGATCAGTCATGATCAAGCACTCCAAAAAATGGCTGATTGTTATAGCTTCACAAAGGGATCTGATAGTAGAAGACCTCGATAGAGAACAGTTCAGTGAATTGTCTCCGACGAGATGAACGACTGATTGGTGTCCACCGGCAAGACGCGGCAGGGCTTCTGATGACCCAATTCGTCAGGGCGTTTCATGTGCCGGCGGTGCACTTCCAGCGCAATGAATCGCTTGGTCAAGGCCGGATGGCTAGCGGCCAATCTGGTCCACTTGGTCAAGGAACCCCAATCGCCGGTTGACTCCATGATTCGACGGCGGCTGGCGGTGGTGGGCATCGCGCTGGCCTTCGAGGCGATCAAGAGACCGCTCAAGCGCGTCCGGGGATCACTTCATGAATATGACAGGGCTGCGCCTCTTCGACGCCACCGCATGGAACACGGCCACGCTGTATCGCTCGGCCAGTGGTCATCTGTGACTGACGGTGGAAGGCAAGTGCAACAAGCGCCGCGAGGTGTCCATCTCGGATTGCGGTTTACCAAGGGTTGCGGCATTACCGGCGTGCCGTGGGGCTGCTATCGAGATCTTGCCTGGCGTTTTGACGCCCCTGCTGGTGGCGGTCAACAGCAAGGGAAGCGAGTCTGTGAAAGTACCGTGCTCAAAGCCATGATCGTCATCATGACCTGTGCTGCAGACTTGGCGCCCGGCTTGAAAAGCTCATGGTACGGTGCACACCCAGACAAACCAGCCAACACCGAGTCAATTAATGCGCAACTGTCCGGGCCGGGCAGCGGTCAATGAACTATCTGCCCTGCCTGGACTCACTCTATGTTGACCCGCATAACCGTTGGTGAATCCGATCATGAACTGGCGCAAATGCGTCGGCTTAACAAGGTCCTAGCGCGGCTGCCGCGCTTTCGGCTCCCCCCCGAGTTGATCCTCCAGGGCCTTCAAGGCTTGATCAAGCTGGCCCCCTTGCCCTCTGCCAAACTCACTGGGCATGGAGTAGGGACTGAGCATCAAACGGTCAGCGTTGAAGGTGCGGCGGCATCTGTTCGCATCCTGCACCCTGTGGGCACCCCCAAGGTCGTGGTGCTCGACATCCACGGCGGCGGCTGGGTGATTGGTCATCCGCGCATGAATGACGCCCTGAACCTAGGGTTTATCAGTGCCTGCGACGCTGCAGTGGTCTCGGTCGACTACCGTCTGGCCCCCGGCGCATCCCTTGAGTGCCAGATCCAAGACTGTCTCGTCGCCGCGCGCTGGCTACTCGACCCCGGCAACCTCCTGTTTGCCGGATTACCAGTGATCATGGTGGGTGAGTCCGCCGGCGGCCATTTGGCGGCGGCTTGCCTGCTCGCGCTTAAAGCGTGGCCCGAGCTGTTGCAGCGCATCCAGGGTGCCGTGCTTTATTACGGTGTGTATGACCTCACCGGCACCCCAAGCGTGCGAACTGCAGGGCCCAATACGCTGGTACTAGATGGGCCGGGAATGGTCGCGGCGATGCGCCGATTGACTCCAGGGCTCAGCGATGAACAACGCAGAGCGCCTAGGTTGTCGCCGCTGTATGCTGATTTGGACGGCCTGCCGCCTGCGGTGCTAATAGTGGGTGAACGCGATCCGCTGTTGGATGACACATTGGAGATGGCCGCGCGCTGGGGCGAGATTACGGACGTCGACCTATGGGTGGTTCGAGAGGCTCCGCATGGATTTGTGCATTTTGGCGTCGGTAAGGATGTGATCAAACGGGTACAGGAGTGGGTGCGCTCTCGAGTTTGGCATTGAACATGGTCGCGCGAACTGCGCGGGACAGCGTTCTGCCATATTGCCCTCTCAGCTGCCACATCATGAACTGGGCAATTGTCAGTCGGCTGGACCGCAGCCTGATTCAAGACGGTGCACCAGTCGCTTCGCTGACGGCACCTAACTAAAAGGCGCTTCTCTTAGCGAGCTCGAGTCGCCGCACCAGGTTCCTCAACTGTGAATCGCGCCTGGTTTCGTAGGCACCTCCGAGCGTCATAATGAGGCCCATATGGGAGATCATTTGCACCTGTTTCGTTGGCAGGGCCATTCTCGAACCTATGAGGTGATTAAAAATTAAAGATCCAATGCTAGAAGGTGCATGCCATTGCGGACGTATCCGATTGACGCTCCATAAGCTGCCAACCCATGTCATCAGGTGCAATTGCTCTATCTGTGTTCGGCTCAGCGCCTTGTGGGCTCACTACGATGCATCTCAATTAGACGTTGAAGGGCTTCCTGAAGATATCTCTTCATACGTGTGGGGGAACAGGACAATTGAAACGCTGCGATGCAGAGTATGTGGCTGTACCACCCACTGGCAGGCTCTCAAGCCTGAGGTAAGGCCAAGGTTTGGAGTCAATATGAATAATTTCGATCTGCGGCTGATCCGTAACTGCCCAATCAGATTATTCGACGGAGCTCACTCGTGGACCTATCTGGATTGACGCAAGCTGCAGCTTCTAATTTCTCCAGCCCTCTCAGTTGAGCCATCGATCACCCCCGCTCCATCGACCTGGAAGGACACTGATCGGATCTCAGTCGCCTCAGGTCATGAACTAGAAGTCCGCATTCCTTCCAGATGAGCTGCGCTCACCGGATATTGGACGGCCTTAGCGAGCAGGCAAGCACTCAAGGGAACCTGCACCGGTGGTGGTGGCCTATACAGATGTTGTACAAGAAATAAAAATCGTACAATATTTGAGAGCGAGGCCGCCAGGAAGCCGACTATGAGCAAAAAGCTGTACATCATTTCGTACCAACTGCATGGCCAACCCAAGGAATTCCCCATTCATGCTGACCAGCCATTGACCGAGTCTGATGCTTGGCATTGGGCGGCCTGCGATGTAGGCGTCGCAAGGATTCCGAAATCAGCACGCGACAGGTCAGAGAAGATGGATAAGCAGACTGCCAGCAGGTTCGGAATCACTGATGTCGGCTATCAGGCACGCTAGGCATAGGGTTTTTATGGTTCGACTGGGCATACCCCTCTCCCTCGATCATCTGTGTCAGCACTGGTGCATAGACCAAGGTTGGGGCGTATATCAGCTCAGCATCCGGATGGCGTAGTTCGATACGGCTCGCCAGACGGTATATGATGGCAAATAGACACCATTGAGCCTATAGCTTGTCGTTAGCTTGCAGCCCCACTTCTACACACATTGCCCTTCCCGGCGTACTCAACATTCGCAACGATCCAATAGCCATGGCCCACAGGCCTGACAGGACCGAAACGATGAGCTCTGACAATTACACCCCTCCTGCCAAAGAAATCGAAGCCCTCCGACACGCGCAGGAGCACCTGGACCGAATAGAAGTCTCAACGAGCCGCAATGCGCGTGATCAGGCCCTGCTGGGCGCTTTGGGCTACTTTCAGAGCCTGCTCAACTGTGGCCTGATTACGGAGCAGAGTTGCCACTGGCTCAACCAGAAGGCGATGGCACAGGCTGACGAATATCAGACGGTGCTTTGCGACAATCAACAGACATGTGGAGACACGGATGTTTAAACGTTTGGGAATTCCCGCCAGATCAGCCGACAAATTCGTCCTGCGGCTACCGGATAACATGCGCGAGCGCATTGCCGAGGTGGCGGAGAACGATGGCCACAGCATGAACTGGGCGATCGTCAGTCGGCTGGACCGTAGCATGGCTCAGGAAGGCGTATCGGGTGATGCACTGATCGCACCTGACAAGGCGGCGCTGTCGCTCAACGAGCTCGAGCTGCTGCAGCAGTTTCGTCAGCTTTCGCCTCCGCGGCAAGACGCTTTGATCGCGTTGATCGGGCAAAACCAAGAGGCTAAGCGCGAAAAAGCCCCCGCCCCGGAGTAGCGATCGGCGATCGGCACAGGCTGAGACTTAAAAAAACCCCTGGGGAAGCAGGGGCTGGGGTGAGGTCGCTTAAGGGGTCAAGGCTGCAGCTCGTCCGCTGGCGAGTAGAGCCTGCAGCGATCGATGGCGATCATTGGCAGCGGTTATAGGTTCCTGGCCCACCCGCAGAATCGGCGTTCTGCCTTTCCAAAGCAACTCCATACATGTGCGCAGCCTATATATCGCTGCACAACAACTCGTCACCCCGTGGAAACCCTTGTTCTAGAGCAGGGTCCACCTTTGCAGATCCTCTTGAGAGAGGTCAC
Source organism: Pseudomonas sp. HR96 (assembly GCF_034059295.1). NCBI lineage: Bacteria > Pseudomonadati > Pseudomonadota > Gammaproteobacteria > Pseudomonadales > Pseudomonadaceae > Pseudomonas > Pseudomonas sp. HR96. Next base: position 104,908 of record NZ_CP139142.1, on the reverse strand, counting down.
GAGAAGCCACTGCATGGAGCTGACCATGGCCCACCGCCGCTTGATCCCGTCTCCCTTCGACTCCAGCACGGGGTTGCCCTCAGGACTGCCGGATGCCGTATACGCTTCTTGGGTTGCAAGTGTTCTAGCCTTGCGTGATAGCCCCTCGTTCGCCGCCAGCGAGCAGCATTACCAATTCTGCATCGGCTATGTGCAGGCGCTGCAGGACGCCCAGGTAATTGATCCGCGGCTGTGCCGGTTCATGCTTTTGCAGCTTCAGCACATTTGGTTGCACATGCGGACGACGTCCGGTAACCGTCGACAATAATCTCTATTGTGGCCAAATGAATAGACGAAAAAAACCCCGCCTGAGCGGGGGCTTGAAGGAGGCAAACAGACGCACCCATTCCCGTGACGCAGCAATGGTAAATAGATGACCCTGGAGCTTATGAAAAAGGTCAAAATATTTCCCAATGGCTGATTTTTTCGTCTTCCTGCCGTTACACCGCAACGACCTGAGCCATCATGTAGCTGATTTTCGCCTGCAACTCCTGCTCGCTGAACGGTTTTTGGATCACGACGGCGTTGGCCACGCCCAGCGCCGTGACGTCGGCATATCCCGTGATGAACAGCACCGGCAGGTGGGGGAAAACCGGCTCGAACGCCTTGACCATTTCTGTACCGGACATGCCTGGCATCGCATAGTCAGTAATTACCAGATCGATCTCGAAACTCAGCATCCTGATCGCGTCTGCGCCGCTGCTGGCCTGAATCACCGTGTGGCCCAGCGACTCCAGCGTCAGGGCACTCAACGCCCGAACTGCATCATCATCGTCCACCAAGAGAATGGTCAGATCGCGTGACGGTGCCGGTTGAGCATTTGTGGGAAGCTCATCCGTTAGGCTTTGGTTACTGGTTATGCGAGGCAGATAAACGGTGACCGTTGTGCCTTCGCCGACGGTCGATTCGATAGCCACCCCACCACCTGACTGTTTGGCGAAGCCAAACACCTGAGCCAGTCCCAGGCCTGAGCCCTTGCCCACAGCCTTGGTGGTAAAGAACGGCTCGAAGACCTTTTTGAGAACCTCAGGCGGCATGCCGCTTCCGGTATCAGTGACACTGACCGCCACGTAGCTGCCAGGCTCCGGATTTTCCGTACGTACAGGCGAAGCCTCGACCACTTCGTTACGGGTGGCGACGGTGAGCATTCCCCCCGACCCCATGGCATCGCGGGCATTGATGGCCAGGTTGAGAATGATCATTTCAGTCTGCGTGGGGTCGGCTGATGCGGTCCACAGATCCTCTGCCAGAACCGTCTCAAGCCACACACTGGGTCCCAAGGCCTTGACCAGCAAGCCTTGCATCCCGGTCAGGGTTTGATTGAGGTCCACTGGCACCGGATCAAGGCGCTGTTTGCGAGAAAACGACAACAGCTGTGCTGTGAGTCTGGCACCGCGCTCTCCAGCGCCCTGGATGTTATCCAGGCGAGATGCAACCTTGGCCAGGTCTCCGCGCTCGCAGGCTTTTCTGGCCAGCGTGGTGCCGCTAAGAATCACCGTCAACAAGTTGTTGAAGTCGTGAGCGATGCCGGCAGTCAACTGGCCCACCACCTCCAGTCTCTGCATCTGCTGAAGTGTTGCCTCGATCTGCTCACGCTCGCGAATCTGCTCCAGCAAGCGCTCGTTGAGCGCCTGCATGGCCTGCGAGGCCTGACGCTCTTCGGTGATGTCCCGCACTGCGGCATACATCAACTCGGCCTCGGGAACGATCGTCCAGGAGAGCCAGCGGTATTGTCCATTGACGTGTCGCAGCCGATTCACGAAACGTGTGGAAACGTTGCCCTGGGCAAGACCGTGAGTTTCGCGGATGGTGGCGTCTAGGTCTTCAGGGTGGATCAGCTCCCACAGACGCATGCGTTCCATCTCTGCCCTAGACCAGCCCAAGGTGGCCTTCCAAGCGGGGTTGAACGCCACAGGCGTCATGTCAAAACGCAGGACGGCCAGCAGCTCCTTGGACAACTCCCAGGTACGATCGCGCTCACGGGTTCTTTGCTCGACTCGCTCACCCAAGGCCTCGTTGTGCATTTCCAAGGCCCGACTAGCCTGCTTGCGTTCAGTGACGTCCTGGATAACACCAGAAAAGCGGATACATCGGCCGTCCTTGAACATAGATCGGCCATTGGAGTAAATCCATTTGGTCCGGTCGCCAGGCAGCACGATTCGATATTCAGCGGTAAAGCTGGACTCGGCCTGAAGCGCTCGGTCAACCTTAGCGCTGAGGGCTTTGAGATCATCGGGATGGGTTCGGTCAAGTGCCTGTTCAAGATCCAGCGCAGTGTTCGGGGGCAGTTCGTACAGCGCCTTGCTACGTTCATCCCAGATCACTTGCATCGTTGTCAGGTTGAGCTCCCACACCCCCATGTCGGCCGCTTCGATGGCCAGACGCGCCCGGGCTTCCACCTCTTCCAAAGCCAGTTCAGCTTTGACTCGACGCTCTCGTTCCTGGACTTCAGTTACCGCACGCCTGAGGGTCTTGGGCAGCAGCTTCAGGTTCTGCTTGAGTACGTAGTCACTTGCCCCGCGGCGAAGCGCCTCGGCCGCCGGCTGGTCGCCCAACATACCCGAGAGGAAGATGAAAGGTGTCGCCGGCGCCATTTCCTGGGCGACATCGAAGACCTCCATGCCCGATGAAGACGGCAAGAGGTAATCGCACAAAATGGCATCGAACTTCTGGCGCTCGAGCGCCATTTTTGCCCCGTGATGATCGTGCACCACCACAGGCTTAATCACCAATCCATTAGCTTCCAAGGTCAACAGCGTCAGCTCTACGTCGTTGACGCTGTCCTCGATGAGCAACAATTTGATGGGCGTTTGCAGCATGAAAACCAGGCACTCAGAAGATAGGTGTTTAAACCGGTTTGATCGGCGTACGCCGAATTGACCCTGGAGGAGGCTCGTTCAAAATGGCCCAGAAAACGCCCAAGCCGCTGATGGCTCCAACGAACTCCTTGAATACGACCGGTTTGACCACGTAAGCATTCACTCCTAATTGATAGGCGCGATGAAGATCCGTTTCTTCACGAGAGGTAGTCAGCATCACCACAGGGATGCTGCGCAGCGACTCGTCGCGCTTGAGGGTCTCGAGTACCTCCAGGCCATCGATTCTGGGTAGCTTGAGGTCAAGCAGCAGCACCGCCGGATTGCCCTTTTCCCGTTCGGCATGTTCGCCGCGGCAGTACAGGTAATCCAACGCTTCTACACCATCGCGTACTACCACCACTTCATTGGCCAGCTGGGTGCGCTCCAGGGCAACAAGGGCCAGCTCCAAGTCATGGGGATTGTCTTCCACCAGCAGGATCGGTTTCAGCATGACAAATCCCTGGCCACCGCGGCGACCGGATAGAGTGATTTTTTAGGAAGTGTAAAGAAAAACGTGGCACCCTCATCCAGCGCGCCCTGAGCCCACACCGAGCCGTCATGGCGTTCGATGATGCGACGGACGTTGGCCAACCCTATGCCCGTTCCTTCAAATTCCTCGATGCGGTGCAAGCGCTGGAACACGCCAAACAGCTTGCCCACGTACTTCATGTCGAAGCCGACGCCATTGTCCTTGATGCTGATGACGAAGTCGTCAGCTCGCTCCTCGCTCGCAATGTCAATTGTGGCGATTGCTCGGTTCTGTGAGTATTTCAGCGCATTCGAGATCAAATTGCGCAACGCCAGGTGCAGAAACGCCGGGTCGGCGATGACGGTCGGCAGGTTGGCATAATTCCAGCGCACCTCGCGCTGCTCGAAGTCAGGCTTCAACTCGGTGCGAATCGAGTTTACCAGCGCTGTGAGATTCACCTGCGTGACGTGCATCGCGGAACGACCCATCTGCGAGAAGCTGAGCAGGTTGTCCACCAGGTTGCCGGCGAACTTGGCCGCAGTCTCGATGGTGCCCAGAAACCGCTGCCCGCGTTCGGTCATGGTCGACGACTCCATGTCATTCAGCAGTTCGGCATAGCCCGCGATGTGACGCAGCGGCGCGCGCAGGTCGTGCGACACGCTGTAGGAGAAGGCCTCGAGCTCCTTGTTGGTCTTTTCCAGATCTTCGGACATCTGCGCCATTTCTTCAGCCTTGCGCAGCACGATGCCGAGCACGGCCAGGCGCAGCTCCTGGACCCCTTCAGCCTCGCTGGCACTCCAGGGTGTCGAAAACCCTTCAACCACCTGCTGCCACTGTTCAAAACTCTGCCTTGGGTTGAGCGAGCCGGTATCACTCACTGTCTTGTCAGGCTTGCCTGCCCAGTGCACGACTTTCGCTTGTTCAGGTTTGAACCAGATCAGGTAATGCGGGTGCAGCTCCGAAATAGATACCGCCAGGACGCCGCTGGAAGCGTTGGCAATGGCCGGCAGCTCCGCGATGTCGACGCTGGCATTATCAGTTTGAAAAAATTCAGGTCGTTCGCGACGGGCCAGCCATTCAGTGAGGGCCTGCACCTGCAGCTTGGAAGGAGTCTGCCCGTAGATGTCGCAGCCAGCGCCGGACACCACTGCAGCCCCTGACGCTTCGACAAAATCGATGAACGTGCTCTGAATAGATCTGAGCCCCAATAGCACGCTGTCATGATCCGCGATCGCCGACAGCAACTGCACAATGCGATGGCGGATATCCAGCATCCTAGCACTTCGCGCATGGGCTTCCCGGGTTTCGATTTGGAGGGAAAGAACCCGCCCCAGAAGCTCGCAGGATGTCCGAGTTTCAAAACTGACCGGGTGCACAGAGGCATGGTGGCAGGAAATCAGCCCCCACAGCTTGCCTTCCACCACGATGGAAATCGACATCGACGCCAGGGTTTCCATATTGCGCATGTATTGCAGATGCACCGGCGATACGCTGCGCAGCGTGGCATAGCTCAGATCCAGCGCCTCACTGGTTTTCGGATTCAGAGCAGGAACCAGCCTGGCCGGCACATAGTTGGCATCCTCGATGACGCGGATACGATTGGTGCAGTACAGCGCTCGGGCCTGGGCCGGAATGTCTGAGGCCGGGAAGCACAGACCATGATAGCTTGGGTAGCCATCATCCAGCACCTCGGCGTTGACCAGGCCGTTACCCGCCTCATCGAAACGATAGGATTTGACCCGGCCAAAGCCGGTCAGACGTTTGATGATCCGAGCGGCGCGTTCACAAACCTGGTCGACACTCTCGATGTCAGAGGAGCGGCTGATGAACGATCTCACCATGGGATACAGACGGCTGTGAGTGACCACTTGATCATTGGGGCGGTAGAATTCGGCGATCAACAACCCATCATGACGGTGCAGCATCATGGCCACTGGCAGATCGCGATGCTGACCGACCAGGAATTTCACATCAGCGACGTGGTAGGGATGGGACTCGTCCTCTTCCAGTTCCTCGAGCGGATCGACCAGGGCCTCGCCATGCTCGACCAACTGGCTGAGCCTCTGGCCCAGGAGCTCTTCGACGTCGATACCTAACCACTGAGGCAGGTTTGCACTGACCTGGAGAACGGCCATGCCGGGTTCTTCGATAGCCAACAGAAAACCCTGAGGCTGAACACTGCCGGGAGTGCGGATAGGCTCCTGGGCACAATTGTCGAGCGCCTGCTGAAGCGAAGGATGCACACTGGAAATAGGATGTTCGGACAAGGGGCCTCCTGACGGCGATGTGCCCAGGCTTGGGAATCAGCGAAACAGTCTGTCAGGGTACCAAATGAGGGCCTCGAACGCCCAAAGATCAGAGTCATCAATGAATAATGATGGCACTTTGAAACGATCTGCGTGACAGAAGTGTCTACCTTCAAAGAACAGATGGGTTGAAATGATGAGCAGTTGGTTTTGCAGACGGTTGGGGCACGGCGAGCAGGTGTTCAAGGAGCTCAAACGTTTGAGGATCATGCGTTACCAGGCCTGTCTTATCGGACAAGATCCTTACCGTCTGGCTGTGGACACGCTGACCGCCGAAACCATCGTCTATTTCGGGCCTGACGATTCTTCTCTGGCCAACGCTTTTGGCGCAACGCCCTGCAACGAGCCGATGATGGATGGCATCACGCTGCTGGATCTGGACTTCAAACCACTGGCACTGCCTGCCAGTGAATTTGGGTTTCTAAGCAGTCTTCTGGTCTCGGTAGCTGACTACAACCAGCCCGGTTCCAATGCCCCCAGGGCATAACGCGTTTCACAAAGGGATTTGGAAAAAAATGGCCATCGCCGTAAAGAAACTCAAAGGCGAAGAGATTCCAGCCCAATACCGGGAGCCCGGCGTGTCGGAAGTGTTCCGAGTGACGGATGAGGATGGCGTGGAGTATTACTGTGTGGACGACGTCGAGGCGGCCAAACTCGCAGTGGAGCTGAGCGACAAGGGCCATTGCTGAATCAGAAAAAAGCCCTCGGGGGTGTTGAGGGCGTGAAGGCAAGTTCTGCTAGTCAAAATACACCATGAAGGTGTATCTACAGGTGTAGCCGACTCCATCAGGATCGTCCAGCGTCATCAGGTATTCAAGGCTCGCTCGCGCTATTGAGCTTCCAGAATCCTAGCGACATCCCAAGCTGTTGACGCCGACGCGTCCGGTCCCGTTTTCGAATATCTCGTCATCAAGCAGTCCGGAACTCAAACGTTCTCATCCATTCTTAATGGATGGCGGCGGGTCAGTCATGACCTAAGGTGCTCAAAGCACTCCAATTTGCGCCGCTATTACCTGAGGACAGAGACTGACGGACTAACCAGAATGGCCACCCTTCTGATCGTTGACGATGAATACGTGATCACCGAGATTCTGGAATGCATTTTCGAGGACGAAGGCTACACCGTAGTCAAGACGGTGAGTGCCGTGAACGCCTTGAAAGTGCTGGATTGTGTTCGGCCTGACCTGGTCATCACTGACTTCATGATGCCGGTAATGAACGGGGTGGAACTGGCCATCGCCATCCGAGCGCACCCCGTCTTCCATCAACTGCCCATTGTCTTGATGACGGGCGGAGCGGCCGACCAGGCTCAAGCGACATCAGGACTGTTCACGAAAATCGTCACCAAGCCTTTTGATGTAAAAGCCATGATTCAGACCATTCAATCGTTATTGTGAAGCTGGCCAACAGTGGACTCTTGGCAGGCAAGTACAAATCAGGACTCATCTAAAGTACGTAAGGCTGATTTGAAAGCTCCACAAGCGATCCCTTGCCGCGCAGCTCTTCGACAGCATGCAGAACGCTCACACGAAACTCTCCGGGATTAAGGTACTCGTGCACGCTGATAAGCCTGACCGACTGAATGCCCAGCTTGCTGTCGCTCAGCGTGAAGGTGAACAGCTCCCCCTCCTGGTCCAGCCGATAATGGGTTGGCGACTTCAGACGATTGAGGGCCGCGTAAATATCTGGCATAAAAACCCTTTTTATTGTGGCGCAACGGCAAGTCGTCAGCAGCTCCCTAGGTAGCTTTTACCTTCGTAAAGGCAAGCTTGATGGCATCGTGGTTCGAAAAAGCCCTCGGGGTGAGCAAGGGCTGAAGGTAACGCATGCATGTCAAAAATGCGCACCTGTCGGGGTGCTCTTATGGTTTAGCTGATGCCGTTCGGCCCGTCCAGCAGCCTCCTGATCTTCTTGGCCAACTCGGTCGGCACGTAGGGCTTGGAAATCACTTCAAAGTCGTTGCCCCCGGAGTCGGTGCGCTCGATCGAGTTTTCCGAATACCCAGTCGTCAGCAGCACCTTGATCGACGGCTGAACACGCATGGCTTCCCGGGCCAGCATCACACCATTCATGCCACCTGGCATGATCAGGTCCGTGAACAATAGATCGAATTCATATTTGGCGAGTTTCTTCAGCGCCTGCTCGGCCCCCAGAGCCAGCTTGCAGTCATAGCCGTACTCCTCGAGCACCACCTTGGCCAGCTCAGCCACGTCCGGTCGATCCTCGACAATCAGGATTCGCTCGTCGCCGGATTGAGCCTGCACCACATGCTCGGCCGAAGCCTGATTCAGCTGGCTGTCATCCGCCGGAAAGTACAGGCGCAAGGTCGTGCCGACGCCTTCCTCCGAGTAGATCCGCACCGTGCCGCCAGACTGCTTCAAAAAGCCGTAGACCATCGACAAGCCGAGACCCGAGCCTTGACCCTCTTCCTTGGTGGTGAAAAAAGGGTCCATGACCCGCGTCAGAATCGCTGCCGGCATACCGCAGCCATTGTCGGTGATGGCGATGTTCACATAGCGGCCCGGCATCAAGCCGTCGTAGACCATGGCCTCCTTGACGTGGATGTTGCGTGTACCAATGGTCAACAGCCGCTGCGAGCGGTGCTGCATGGCATCGCGCGCGTTGATGAAGATATTCAGCAATGCCACCTCGGTTTGGGTGGGATCGACTCGGCAATTCCACAGATCCTCCGCCAGGCGATAACGGATCTCGGTGTCGAGCAAGGTACGCTCGGCGAGATCATGGCAGGAATTGACCAAGGCATTGAGGTTGATGACACGGCCCTGCAGTTTCTGCTTGCGCGAGAAGGCCAGCAGCTGCTGGGTCAGGGTCTTGGCCCGCTCGGCAGCCTGGCGAGCACTGGCTGTATTGCGCTGCAGCCGCTGCATATCTGGCTCTTGTCTTTCGGTACCGCGCTCGATCATGTCCAGGTAGCCGATCATCACCTGCAGCAGGTTGTTGAAGTCGTGCGCAATACCCCCGGTGAGTTGCCCCAGGGCCTCCATCTTCTGCGCCTGGCGCAGTCCGTCCTCGGCATCGCGGCGGCGACTGACATCCAGCTGCGAGGCAAAGAAATAGATCAGCTTGCCCGAATCGTTGTACACCGGCGAGATATACAGGGCATTCCAGAAGGTGGTGCCATCCTTCTTGTAGTTCACCACCTCCACGGCAATCTGCTGCTCGGACGCGATCGCTTCGCGCACCTGGGTAATGGTGGCCCGGTCAGTCTCTGGCCCCTGCAGAAAACGGCAATTGGTACCGACGATCTCCTCGCTCGCGTATCCCGTCATCTCGATGAATGCCTGGTTGGCAAAGATGATTGGATTGTCGGGCCGATTGGGGTCGGTCACGATCATCGGCATGCGAGTGGTCTCGACCGCAGCAAAGAAGATGTTGTGATCGGAGCCGGTGATGTCGCCCGTGAATTGGTCGCCGACGCTGGTGGTTTGATGAGGCATCCAAAAGCCCTGCAGTGATGGGTCAAGCAAGACTCGTCAGAGGCTTACCGAAAAAGGTAGATCATTTCAGCGGGGCCAACTGCTGACAGGCCATATGCAACTCGTCGAGCGTGAAAGGTTTGGACAGCCAGAACACCTGATCGATGTGCAGCGAGTCTGATTCACGGTGATAGCCGGAGGCAACGACAATGGGCATCTTGGGGAATTTTTCATGAACGCGCTGCACCAGCCCAACGCCATCGATGTCGCCCGGCATGCGCAGGTCGGTGATCAGGAGCCGGAGCTCACTGCTGCTTGTATCAATGTAATTCCACGCCGAATCGGCACTAGGGAACGCTTTGACCTTGTAGCCGTACATTTCCAGGATATCGACCATCAGTTCGAGTATCTGCTGCTCGTCTTCGACAACGATGATTGAGTCCATACGTGGTGCCCTTGTGCACGATTATCTGTCGGTGAAAGATCCACGGATTAATGCCCTAGCCTGGTATGCGACCCCTAGCTGAGTACGTTCAACACGCTTGAGAGCACTCACGCGTAAAGGCAGGGCAGCATCTTGAGGCAACGCATGAAGCGCCTTTAAGGCAACTTCCCACGCCTCAAGCGCGTGAGCCAGATCATTCTCATGACCAGCAGGCAAACTTTCTGCACGCAAATTGTTAGCACCCGACATGGTAACTCCCTCATTTGCCTCATGAAGCTGTGACAAGCCGAGGTGAAAAGGTTTCCCTGGACAGACGTTTTGGAAGTTTTACCGACGAGTGCGACAGCTCGGATCAAGTGTCGATGACCTTGAGGTTTGGAAATAAACGATCGAGCAAGGGCACCGGTCGCGAAAAAAAGGATCAAATACCCAAGCTACCCTGCCGCTAAGAACTCTGCCGCTAAGCACTCACGCTGATGTGAAGAGACACGAACACATGGACCTCACCGAAACCCTGATGATTGCTACAGAAATCGAAGCCGCATCTGCAGGAATGGTAGAGCGTTGCTCGGGTTATCAGGAGACAACCCGGGTGCTGCACCGCGAGTTGGAGTATCTGCTCCAGCTGCACCACAAGGAGCCTGGCATTTTCAACCTCAACCCTGAGATCAACAAATGCGCGGTGGGTTTCTTCAAGGCCTCGACGCTGATTGCTCAGGACGCTGAAAAGGTTCGGTCCCTCGGATTGGATAATGCCGAGCGCAACCTGCACCGGGTAAGAGAACGTCTGGCGCATCCAGAAGACTTTGATAATCTCGAGCAGGTTCGGCAGATCGACGCCTTGTTGACGTCCTGCGAGCAAAACATCCGGCTAGCCAGGCGTCACGTCCACCAGCTCAACGCTTACATTCAGTACCACGCCAGAGTGTTGAAGACGATCAGGTTGGACTGAGATCTATATGGAATATCAGGTACAGACGGTGGATTTCCAGCGCGGCGTTCCGCTCGAGCGGATGCTCCCGGCCGAGCAGGCTAACACCCTGCCCGCCGTCCCGGACCTGGTCCAGGCCCGCTCCGACTTCGAGGCCGCCGCCATCTGGCTCGAGGCGACCACCGACAACCCCAAGACCCGCCGCGCCATGCGCAAGTAAGCCGAGCGCTTCCTGCTTTGGGCTCGGCACGCGCGCGACAAGGGGCTGTCGCAGATCGGCGTCATGGACGTACGCGCCTACCTCGCCTTCCTGGCCGACCCGCAGCCGGCCTCGGTGTGGGTCTCCCCCACCAAACACCCGCGGCAACACCCGGACTGGCGCCCGTTCGCCGGGCCATTGGGCGTCAGTTCACAGCGCTACGCCCTGGTCCAGCTGGGCAGCTTGTACAGCTGGATGGTCAAGGCCGGCTGGCTCAAGGGCAATCCAGTGGCCCTGGTAAAAAAACCGCAGGCAGCGGTTGATCCCATGATCCAGCGGCTGCTGCCGGTGGAGGGCATCGCGCTGGCCTTCGAAGCGATTGCGGCGACCAAAAGTCCGCTCAAGCGCGCGCGGGACCACTTCATGTTGAGCCTCTTTTATATGACGGGCTTGCGCACCTTCGAGGCCACCGCCTCGAACATGGGCACGCTGCGCCGTTCAGCCAGCGGCCATCTGTGGCTGATGGTGGACGGCAAGCGCAACAAGCGGCGCGAGGTGCCGATCTCCGAGGCGCTTTTCAAAGAGCTCCAGTATTACCGGCAGGCCATGGGGCTGCCCGCCGAGATCCTGCCCGGCGAGTCGACGCCCCTGCTGATGGCGGCCAACAGCAAGGGCAAGCGAGCCAGCCACAGCACCGTGCTCAAGGCCATGATCGACATCATGACCCGAGCGGCGGAGCTGGCCCGGGAACGGCGGCAGTACGAACTGGCCGATCGCCTGGGCGAGGCCACCACGCACTGGTTGCGGCATTCGTGCTTCAGTCATCTGGCCCAGGCCACGGGCGATCTGGTCATGGTGCGCTCGCTCGCCGGGCATGCGCGGCTGGATACCACGAGTCGCTACCTGCACGCCGAAGCCCAGCACCTGCATGATCAGGTCAGTGCCGCTTTAAAAATGCCTTCTTAAGCCGCCAGTCATGCGGTTATGAGGCCATTGCAAAGATATAGTACTGGAAGAATCAAATCTCAAGGATTAGGTGGGGTAGGCCTATTGGCACCATATAGCCAACTTTCCTGCGATAGCAAACTGTCTATCGGCGCAAGGTCTTTTAAGGGGCTAAATCTGATAGTAGTCTCCTTGCTTCCTTGAGGCCGACCGTAAAAAAAGCCTTGCGCGTAGTGGCAGCCATTCTCAGATAGCCATGACGGTAGATGAGGAAGATGAAAATCCTCAATACCTTCAGCGGTTACTTTCATCTTTAGACTTCGTGCCATGCCCAAGATCGCTTCTACCATTGGTAGGTGAGCCGCTTGATCCGATTCAAAAAATGAGCGATCAATTTTTATCTTGTCGATGGACAGCCTCGTCAAATGATATAGGCCTGAATAGCCCGTGCCGAAGTCATCTAAAGCAACTGTTACGCCATGATCATGGAGTATACGCAAATTGCGTTGGGCTGCTGCTAGGTTTCCAACAAGGGCTTCTTCGGTGATTTCTACTTCAAACCTGTTAAATGGAAATCTTTCTTGGACGAGCTGATCCAGTAACTGGATTGGAAAATGCTCATCTACAATCATAGCGGCGCTTACATTCAGCGACAAGTTAAACGGCTTGTCCCAAAATTGAGCGGCTCTACATGCTTGTTTGACCAATGAGCGGGTCATGGCTGGAATCAAACCAAGCCGTTCTAATACAGGAATGAAATCTCCTGGCATACCTAGGCTGCCGTTCGACTTTACCCATCGGGCAAGAATCTCGAATCCCGCAACTTCCTGTGAAGGGAGCGTGACGATAGGCTGGAAAAATGGAACTATTTTTCCACTGTCTACGGCTTGCTTCAGTAAGACCTCAAGGTCGTCTTGAGCGCGTTTCTGTTTTTCGTATTCTTCATCATAAAAATCGTAAGTTGCTCTTCCTGAGTTTTTTCCTCTATACATTGCAGTATCTGCGCAATGTAATAGTTCATATATGTTCTGCGCGTCTGTCCATGAGCGAGAGATGCCAATGGTCGCACTTATATTTAAAAATCTGACGGACTCAATCGTCATTTCGCATAGGCTAGATATCACAGATTTAGCGATATTAATTAGATCCTGCTCCGATTTTGAGTTTAAAAAAGTCAGACAAAATTCGTCACCTCCTAGTCTGACTGCAATCCCGCCATAGGTTTCCGCAGCCTCTTCCAATCGTCGAGAAACTCCAACAAGCACTGCGTCTCCGTAGGAATGCCCGTACTGATCATTAATCAACTTAAAGTTGTCGAGATCAATAAGCATTATTGCTAGATCACCCGAGCAAGCTAGTTGATTTTCGGCCTGCTCTATGAATGCGCGACGATTAATTAATCCGCTCAGCGAGTCATATCGTGCTAAAGTTTCGTTCCTAGAGTGCTTTTTTTCCAATGTAAGGTAGCTTGCCCGAGATCTAAGAATAAGGCGCTTCATAATAACCGTTGGCAATATCAAAGAAATTGCTGATATTGCGATAACTTCACCCACAAATCGCCACCTGTCGAGGTGGTTTGAATAGTTATCCTGTGGCAATCCGAGGCTGTGCATTATCACGGGGCCCATCTTAAATGCCCACAAGGCAGCTAGTATCCCAACCGTCAGGACCGTAAGTGTTATCAGCTTGGGAAGACGATAGGGATTATAGCGATGTAAATCTGGCATTTTTTCACCTTCCCCTTTGAGTGGCCTTTTCGAGCGGGTGTGCGCCCTGAAATTGTCTTGCGGATAGCCTCAGCTCTGCTTATCGACCGATTCGGCAAAAAGATGACATTGCGGAGGTTGAATCAGACAAATGGTGCCTGATGGCATGATTGAGACGATGAGCACCACGTTTTGGAGCATCTGGGCAGGTCGTAGAGCACAATGGTCAAAAGGGCAGCTTCGTCTCATTGGCCGCTACGCCACGCGGCGCCTCATGACGACATTTAGCCCATTTTGACGTCATCATCCCTGGCAGCAGTCTGCTAGGGTAGTGAAAAAATAATATGCTTGTGCAGTTTTTGTTTCACCTGTCAGGCCGATATGCTCCGTTGATACTGCCATTTTTTTCTTAAGGCTGGGTTCTAAGGCCATCCACACTTCAATCGAAGCCGGGTTTTTTGCGATATGGTCTGCCGATGCTGACGACATCTGCACTGCTGTACAAGAAAGCCAGAATGGGCTCATTTCCCTATGAGGGGCACTACACTCAGAGCCTGGTTGGGATCTGTACAGGCCGAAGACGATTATCAAATTGCAGCTGAGCTTGCAGCCGCGCTAGAATATGTAATGCCTTTTCATATTGAGGTGCCGGTCATATTTAATGACGGTCAGAAAAGACAAGTTGTCATCGCGGGAATTCCGTATAAACAACCAGGTAGCCCTGATTCACTATATCGAGGTTTTGTTTTTGATGTAACCGCGCAACGTATGGCACTATTAGAAGCGCTGCGCACTGCAGCCCAATACCGCCTTCTAGTAGAAAACAGTACTGACCTGATCGCTCATTGCGGCACAGGTGGTAAATACCTAACGATATCGCCCTCTTACAGTAGGATGATCGGCTGGTCTGCAGAAGAGCTAGTAGGTCGGCCAGTGCTAGATTTCCTACATTCTGATGATCGCTTGCCGGCTGGAGAAGCATTAAGCCCAGTTTTACGCGGCGGGCTACTACCGGTAGTTGTAGAAGTCCGTAAGCGACATCGCGAGGGTCACCATGTGATGCTGGGAACAAAAGCGTGCGCGGTGATCGATCCGACCACTGGAAACTGCATCGGGGCGGTACTCGTGTCTCGCGACATCACGCGCGAAAAAGAGAAAATAAAAAGCCTTGAAAAACTGGCGACCATTGATGAACTGACCGGATTACCGAACCGCGCCTGGATCGTAGCGCGGGTGAGCAGCATGCTTGCAAAGCGTGAGGGTCGAAGCTATACGACAGTGTTTTTTATTGATTTGAACGGATTCAAATCTGTAAACGATTCGCTTGGACATGAAGCAGGTGATGTACTTTTGCAGAAAATTGCCGAGCGATTGAAACACTCTATGCGACCGGGAGAAGAAGTAGCGCGCTTAGGTGGAGATGAATTCGTTGCGGCTGCTCGGTGTGATGACCGCCCAGCCGCTTGCATAATTGCTGAACGCCTTCTGGGCGTGGTAAGCCTGCCCTTTGAGATCCAAGGCGAGATTGTTCAGATCGGCGCGTCGATCGGGATCAGCGTTGCTGGATCTGAAATTTCAACCGCTATGCTGTTCAAAAATGCTGATACTGCGATGTATCAGACTAAGGCACGGGGCCACGATTCATATCATTTTTTGGCGAAGAATAGCGGCCATTACAATATTAGGATCCCACTGCTGTAGGACTTGCTTATTTGCGCAGCGCCTCGCATAGCAGCCATCGCGAGCCGACGCCGCCCAGATCAGTCAACAGAAAACATTTGTCCTGATGACGACTTACCAGTATTTCGCGCACGGCACCGCTCTCAAGCATCGCGTGCAATGTCTCCATTTGAATGGCGCCTCGCATTAATGACCTCGTGCCTGGAAGGCAGAAACGCGTTCGATCCAAATCCCTCGCACCTGGGCTTCGAGAAACAGACACACCTCCGGTTCGACTACCTGCATATCCTGCAGGGCCTGCACGAAACCACGACAGAACTGGAACGCATGTTCGACCTGGATCTCGGTCTGACTCCGGTACAAATCGCGCAGGGCCATGCGCCAGGTGGCATAAGCCTGTTCGGACAAACCGCGCGGCAGGCCCGAGGTGTCCAGGAACTCAAGATCGGCAAATGACATGCGCGGCTCCGGTGGAAGGGGGATAAACCGGGCGCAAACCTCGGGCCCATTTATAGTACGTCAAGGGGGGCCTAGCGCCCACCAGGTAAAACAAAATCCCCCTGGGGCGGACATTCTTGTGCGAGCACATTGAAAACGGCCCTGCTCCCCATATCCCCCGGCAAACCGAGGCTCCGCATATGTATGAGCACGTCAGGTCGGTGTTGGAAGTACCTATGTGTGATTGGCGCGTTGAAGACTCCAGAATGCATCGATCAAAAAGTGATCAAAACCTCCCGAGCCAGATGTACGCTGCCTGAGCGTAATCTTCAAGCCGCTTATCCACACGTTAATCCCCGGTTTTTGTGGGTAAATTAAGTTTTTCACTATGCCCTTTTCAGACGCTATGGATTGCCGATCGAGCTGGATTAATCCGCGGATGTGAACATCACTGCTGCCACTGTTACTGGTGATCCTGCATACTGCGAGAACAGCTGTAGCCCTATGGTGAACTCATCCAATGTGTCGACCACGATTTCATATCCAAGTGTCCCAGGCCTTGAGTGTCGACCTGTTGCGGGTCAATCCCGATCATGTGTACGTGTACGAAGACACGCTGGATCGCTCAGGCCGGTCCGGTCAAGCCAAAGTTCGTGATGAGCCCAACGCTCACGGCCTCCCTGTGCGCAAAACACCAGGACTAATGACTGCCGCGCTTTTCTCCGACCAGCCGTGCGAATTTGAAGCGGTCACCGAAGCGCTGCGTCGGCTGTATCGAACCGGTCAAAATCGTACTCTGGTCTTTCCGCACACGGGTATAGGACGTGGGCCCTACGGCGTTGCTGGCCACAGTCCAAGGCTGTACGACCACCTATGCGGGATCCTTGATGAGCACTTTGGCTACCAGCAGCCGGCCTTGAGCATTCCGGCTAAAAACGGTGATGGCCTTGTGGCTCCGTGTACTCCTCAGCAGGTGTTCGCGCAGGTCTGCACCCAAGGCGGCATCAACATGGCCAGTTTGATTGCCGAGCAGCATGGACTGTCCCTGCAGGAGCTGAAGGCCATGTGCTGCTTGGCCGGAGCTGAGCTCATGTCCCGCTCGCAGCTCTATCCCTTGCACAGGCCTGTCTATCGTTGGGCCAGCGAAACGCAGGAGTTAGCATAGGGAAGACTAAAACTGCACCCAGCTTTCCACTTCTTCGACGCCGAACTGGACTCTCCAGGCACGCAACGAGAGGTTGTTACCGCTTTTGGTTTGCACGATTTTGCCCGTCAGTGGGTTTCGGTACGTCTTGATGACGCGAGCGCGGCGTTTGCCTTTGACCGAAGCTGGATCAGCACGGCCTGCTGCTGGATCAAGTAGCGTCATTACGTTCTATTATCACGAGTATTTGAGGCCGGCGGTCGCAGGCATCACCGTGCCCGAGTGGCCGCACAAAGACTTGCGAAAAGCTTAAATCGCTGCAACCCTCAAACTAGAGCTATCAAATCGGAAAAAACATGCTCCATGGATCAAGTTTTATTTGGCGTGTCACTGCTCCAGCCGTCTGCCCTCATCGACGTGAGGCCTTGGACGCGATCGGATCAAATGCAGCCGCCGCGCCATGGCAGGACAGGAGTTCCGGAATGGCCAGGCGATCGCCTTTGCGTCTCGAGAAAAACATGAGGACACGGCCAGTGCCAGGCTTTGTTCAGTCACGCCGCACCGCTTTGGCATGGCCCTGCTCGATATGAACCGACTGCAGGGCATTGCTTTGCTTCTGGAGCTGGGCTTTGGGTATTCAATAACGTGTTGCCCTGCAGCTGATACCCTGCCTGAGCCTGCTGCAGGACCAGCACCTTTATTTGATTGGCTTGGATCTGCTGCAGGTTGGCATTGATCAGCAGCTGGTCGTTTTGCCGTTGAATCTCCGCCGGGTGGCGCAACCTATCAGGCATGCGGCGACGGTCGCTGCAACGAGAGCATGAATTTGATATTCATCGGAAAACCTATTGATTGAGCGAAGCTGATAGGCAGAAAATCAAATAAGTACCGCGGGCTGCGCACTGTTTGTCCAGGGGACAATCCAACAGACGTGGCTGATCGCCTTGCCCGTCATCACTGTCGATGGAACAGAACATGGAACATTTGGATCTGGCCGAAACCCTGAGATTCGCTACAGAGATGCAAGCGGCAGCGGCAGGCATGGTGCAGCGATGCTCGCATTACCAGGACGAGGCTCGTGCCTTGCACCGCGAGTTGGAGTACTTGCTCCAGTTGCACCACAGGGAACCGGACATCTTTACCCACAACCCTGATATCAACCGCTGCGCTATGGAATTTTTCAAAACGTCTGCGCTGACCGCTGAAGACGCGCAAAAGTTGCAAACAATAGGCCTTGATAAGGCAGAGAAAAATCTGCGGTTCATCCAGTAACGATTGGCGCTGCCTGCTGATTTCGAAAATCCGGAAATGGTCTTGCAGATCAATGCGCTGCTGAAGTCCAGCGAGGGAAGCATTCAGCTCGCTCGCCGGTATGTAAATCAGCTCAACGCTTATGTGGAGTACCATGCCCGAGTGTTGAAGACGATCAAGCTCGAATGACGTCGGCGGCTGACTGTAAGGCCGCATAAGCTGCCGGGAAGCTGAAAAAAACGCGACGGCGCCTCCAGCGCGTCCTAGGCCTAGTCGTATTCCCTGCCCTCGACCATTGCCCTGTCTACCCGACATCCGTCAGCTCCTTGCCGTCGGCCAAGTAGATCTGCACGCCGTGATCGTCGGGGAAGGTGAAACGTTCGGTAGCATCGTAGTGCGCCAAGAGCACCAAAGGTGCTCGGAGTTAGTAGATCACTACATTTGTCAAAATAAAGACGTCAAAAAGCCATAGGCTCTCTCTATCACTTGTGCTTGGATAATTTATTGGGTTTCTTGATTGGTAATCAGTAATGTGCCCAAAACTGAGTGATGGCTATATGCCGTATCTTGCCTCTGCTGAGATCGACCAGCATTCCTATGAGTTCACTAAATGAAAAATCCGATTTCGCTGGCCACCCGTATAGGGCTCAGCTTCGCTGCGATGTTGGCATTATTGGTATTAATCACCAGTATTGGCATTCAACGTGTCGGCTTTATTGATTCAACGCTCAATGACGTCAGCCAGAACGCAGCCAAGGTGCAACGCTACGCGATCAATTTTCGTGGCAGCGTTCACAACCGCGCTATAGCCATCCGTGATGCGGTCTTGGTCAGTAATGACCGGGATCTCGATGTCCATCTGGCAGAAATGACAAGCTTGGAAAAAGCATATGT
The DNA here is from genome assembly GCF_034059295.1 of Pseudomonas sp. HR96. Taxonomy (NCBI): domain Bacteria; kingdom Pseudomonadati; phylum Pseudomonadota; class Gammaproteobacteria; order Pseudomonadales; family Pseudomonadaceae; genus Pseudomonas; species Pseudomonas sp. HR96. Next base: position 86,166 of record NZ_CP139142.1, on the reverse strand, counting down.
GAACTCTGCTGTCCCCATGGATCAGCTATTCACAGGCGTGAACATTACCTCAGATGAGCGCGGTTTATTAGACGCTATCAAGGACATCGAGCAGCAAACTTTGAAGTCAACGCAGCTCTTGATCACCCTGCGTCGATCCGGCGATCTGGCCGGGGCCCAGGCCTTGCTGCTTCAGCAAACTTCCGGCTATTACACAGAGTGGCTCAAACGGATCAATGCTCTGATCGACTATGAGGAGGCGTCTATCAACATTAAGTTGGGCGCGGTTCAGACTACTGCTAGCCAGTTCAGCACCCTGATGCTGATCGCCACGGGCATGGCGCTTTTGCTGAGCATCATGCTGTCGGTGGTCATTATCCGATTCGTTAAATCCACCCTGGGTGGCGAACCGACGGAGGTGGCCACGGCTATCCAGCGCCTGGCGGCCGGCGATCTCCATCAGAACATCGTGACCCGTTACCCTAATAGCGTGATGGGCGTCCTGAAAACCGCGCTCACTCATCTTTCTGAAACCATCACCCAGGTACGCTTGGCTGCCCAGGAGGTCAACCGTTCTTCCGTGCACCTGACGGCTACCTCGTCAACCAACAACGAGCAGATTAGCCTCCAAACTCACGAAGCCCAGCAAGTCGCTACGGCCATTACTCAAATGGCGGCAACTGTCAACGAAGTCTCGGGCTATGCAGCCCAGGCAGCGGTCGCCTCGCGGCTGGCCGACAGCGAAGTCGAGAGCGGCAATCGTCTGGTGGCGAACACCACCCAAGCTATCGAGGAGTTGGCGGCGACCTTGACCCAGACTACAAGCATCGTAGAGCAGGTGTCGGTACACAGCGAGAAAATCGAGACAGTTATCGAAGTGATCAACTCCATCGCCTCTCAAACTAACCTGTTAGCCCTCAACGCGGCCATCGAGGCAGCAAGGGCTGGTGAGCACGGCCGCGGCTTCGCAGTGGTAGCCGATGAGGTTCGCTCGCTGGCCAACCGTACCCAGCAATCGACTCAGGAGATCCGCGAGATGATTAGCACCTTGCAGATCGGCACCGAGAATGCTGCTAAGACTATGCGCGAGAGTTGTGCTGTGGTACGCCAGACCGTGACCCAAACCCGTAGCGCTCAAGTCGCCTTGTCCAAGATCAGCGAGCAGGTCGGATCCATTAACCATATGAATGCCCAGATAGCCACCGCTTCGGTCCAGCAAAACGCCGTGGCCGAGGACGTAGCCCAAAATATCACACGTATCCACAGCTCAACCGTCAAGTCGGCCAGCGGCTCACAACAGGTGGCAGCGGCTAGTGAGAAACTGTCTGAGTTGGCCAATCGTCTAACGCAAAAAGTGGCGTTCTTTGATGCAGCTTGATTTAATGGGACACGGGGTTTAAGCCCTAACGCATTTGAAAGATATCAATGGAAGGCATCGCACTGTCCTTCAAGGCGATAGCGGCAGCCAGGAGCACGCTCAAGTGTGCCCAGGATCACTTCATGCTGAGCTTGTTCTATCGCGGCGCTTGTTGCGCTTGCCGTCGACCATCAGCCACAGATGGCCGCTGGCCGCGACTTAGGGTCAGGAATTGTGACCTATTTATAGTTTCGGCATAGGGCCGTTCGCCAACCGCAGCGACATCAAGTAGTCGGCTCGGATGTGCTGCGGGTCAACTTTGAACGCATCTACGCATACAAGCGCACGCTGGAGTTTCCGGTTATTGCGGGTAGACCAAAGCCAGGTCATTGTTATGTGACTGATCAAATATTAATCAGCAGTACTTGGTGCCTGTCGGGCTGAGCCTTGGCAGGCAAAGCCAGGGTCTGTCCACAGGACTATCCCCGGTTTTTGTGGGTAAGTTTTACGTTACAAAGCAAGCGGGTAGCATGACTGGTCGGGGCCGCAAACAATGCGGATGCGTTACCCAATACCTCGTCGTAAGGTCGAAAATATGAATCTTGGTCTCATGCACGCATCCCTTATTCATCTCGTCTAGTAACGCGGGAGAAATCGCATGGAAAATGTGTTTGTAAAGCCCCAGCCCAAAGGAAGACCCGAAGGCGCTCCTATCACCGGATACATTCTTGAGCTGGTAGGTGGAGCGAAGGCTGCGCAGGCAGAGTACAAAACCCAAGAAGAAGCGATCGTGGCGGACAGAAGGCTGGGCCTCAAACCTCTAGTAGCATGTGTGAGAGATGCGAATAAGGGAAATCCGGATCACTGGCGAGCCGCTTGATCCTAAGCAGCCGGACCGCACCTGACCGAAGCCGACAAGCAGACCCACCACCAGGTGCGCGCTCTAGGGCGAAGAAATAACGGCCAGTGCCCGCTCCGCGGCCTCGCTCCAAAGAGTTATTTCCCGCTGCCCTACTCAGTACTCCAAGCACCCCGCTTCAGAGCTTTGAGTCAAGCCAAAGCGCTAAAAAGCAGATCAATTGGAAACGTGCTGCCGTGTAGTCATGTCGACGCCAACCGCTCGCATAACGGCTAGCATGGTTTTTAGCGTGGGGTTGCCCTGCTCGCTAAACGATCGGTAAAGCATTTCGCGCGACAGTCCCGATTGCTTGGCTATCTCGGTCATTCCTTTGGCTCTGGCAACTACCCCAAGGGCTTTGGCGATGTGCCCGGCGTCCCCGGTCTCAAAGGCGTCAGCCATGAAAATGGCAATGCTTTCAGGATCGCTCAGCGCGGCGGCAGGATCGTAATCGTATAGAGGTTCTTTCATTCATCGTCGCTCCAATTTTTGGCGAGTATTTTTGCTGCCTCAATATCACGGGCTTGCGTGCCCTTGTCCCCACCGCACAACAAAATCACCAGCTCATCGCCGCGCTGCTGAAAATAGATCCGGTACCCTGGTCCGTAGTGAATACGGAGTTCGCTGACGCCTTGGCCAACCGGCGACACATCACCCATCAGTCCAGTAGCCACACGGAATATCCGTGCGGCAATAGCGGCTTTAGCCCGCTTGTCTCAGCTTGCTTTCCCAGGTGCGGTAGTCAGAGGTTTGTTTGATCGTTTTCATAGGATATTGTAGCGTATAAATCACACCATGACCCATGGTTGCTTGTGTCTTATGCTAAATTTATCTGCACACGCATTGGTCGAAAATATATGGAAGCGTGCCAACCAGGTGGTGGCTGCGATCATGTCTTCCCTAGCCGCTGATCTGGATCGGTTGTCTGGCATACGTACCCGGTCATTTCGCAGCCTTAGCGCGGACTTTTATCACCGCCTGACGGGATGTGGCAATGTAGTGGTCTAATGAAACCGGACACCCATTTAGGCGAGAATGCTCGCCACAGAGAGGTGTCTGACGACCAAGCAACATCGTACCTTTACCCCTGAGTTCAAGCGCGAGGCTGCCTGCCTTGTGCTCGACCAAGGCTACAGCCATACCGAGGCGGCCCGTTCGCTTGGCCTGGTTGAGTCGGCCTTGCGTCGTTGGGTGAACCAGCTCCAGCAAGAACGTGGCGGCGTCACGCCGACCAGCAAGGCGTTAACACCTGAGCAGCAAAAAATCCAAGAATTGGAAGCCCGAATCAATCGCCTGGAACGGGAAAAGTCGATCCTAAAAAAGGCTACCGCGCTCTTGATGGCCGAGGAACACGAGCGCTCGCGTTAGTCGATCAGCTTCGCTCCGAGGAGCCCGTTGATCTGTTGTGCTCGGTATTTGAAGTCACCCGATCTTGCTACTACGCATACTGTCGAAAACGCCGATCCCCTGATGCCGAACGGGTGATTTTGCGCAGCCGCGTGAACGAACTGTTTACCCAAAGCCGAAGCGCTGCGGGCAGTCGAAGCATCGCCCCCGTTGTCGCCGTTGTATGCCGATCTGACCGGCCTGCCTTCTGCAGTGATGGTGGTGGGTGAGCGCGACCCGCTGCTGGATGACACGCTGCAGATGGCCGCACGCTGGGGCGAAATGGTTGCCGTCGAACTGTGGGTGGTGCGAGAGGCGCCACATGGATTTGTGCATTTCGGAGTGGGTAAAGAGGTAGTCAGGCGAGTGCAGGGTTGGGTGCGTTCCAGAACAGCCTGCTGTTGTATGGGGTAATCGTGAGCCGATCAAGTAACGCTCTGCCGACCTTGCCTTGGCAATGGACATGAATGGGCTGGCAGGCGCTCTACCTCTGTAATAAAGATCCCATTCAATGCAGCCGCTACCCGCGAGGGACAGCTAACGCCAGAAGCGGCCGTTCAGATTCATGTATGGGGTGCAGGTCGATATTACCGCCGCTCAGAACGATCTCTAGGAGCGCAACCCATCATCGTAGCGACAACATTTTACATCTCCGGGAGAGATCTCTATGATCTGGCACTGGAGATGGCATTCCTCCACTTACCAACCGCTGCGCCAATAGCAGCTGATGATGCCTACAGAAACCTGGTCAAGACAGGGCTGTAGGCGTCCGGCGCAAAATTCTCTTCTTGGTCAGGCCCACTTTCCTCTATGTGGCTGACCCCCATGTCAAAACTCAGAAAACCTGAACAACTCGACCTGCTTCCTTAAATCGGCAAATGGTTGGTGCTTGCCAGTGCCGTAGCGCTTCTGGCGGCATTGGCATCCGCGCTGTTTCTGTTCTCCCTCGATCACGCGACCCAAGGGCGTGAAACCCATCGCTGGGCCATATGGCTGTTGCCCGTGACAGGCTTTGCGGTGGGGCTGATTTACTACCTGATCGGCAAGCCGGTGGATGCGGGCAACAACCTGCTGATCGACGAGATTCACGACCCTAAAAAAACCATCCCGTTGCGAATGGTGCCCCTGGTGCTTGCGGGTACGCTGATCTCGCATTTGTTTGGCGCATCGGTCGGACGCGAAGGCACTGCCGTACAAATGGGTGGCGCACTGGCCGATCAGATAACTCACCTGTTCCGTCTGCGCCGCGAAGATCGCCGAATCATGCTCATGGCGGGAATCAGCGCAGGCTTCGCTTCGGTCTTCGGTACGCCGCTGGCCGGAGCACTGTTCGGCCTTGAGGTGCTCGCCATTGGCCGCATGCGCTACGACGCGCTATTCCCTTGCATGGTCGCCGCCATCGCCGCTGATCAGGTTGGGCTGCTCTGGGGCCTCGTGCACACCCACTACGTCATCGGCGAGATCGCACCCGTGCAGTTCTGGACGGTGACGGCAGTAGTCGTCGCAGGCATCGTGTTCGGGCTGGCAGGGCTGCTGTTCGCTACCGCCACCCACACCCTTGGCGCGTGGATAAAAAAGCTGATTCCCTACTCGCCGTTGCGCCCTGTGGTGGGGGGGATTGTGGTGGCGACAGCGGTGTGGGCACTCGATGCGTATCAGTACATCGGCCTGGGCATTCCGAGCATCGTTCAATCCTTCGCAACGCCGGTCGCGCCCTGGGACTGGTTCGGCAAGCTTGCGTTTACCGTCGCCTCACTCGGTACAGGGTTCAAGGGTGGCGAGGTCACGCCGCTGTTCTACATCGGCGCGACGCTGGGCAATGCACTTGCACCGCTGCTGCACTTGCCGTTCTCGATGCTCGCCGGCATCGGCTTCGTTGCGGTCTTCGCCGGCGCCGCCAACACCCCGCTGGCAACGATCGTCATGGCCATGGAGCTGTTCGGCCCCGAGATCGCCCCACTCGCCGCGATTGCTTGCATCGCCAGCTATCTGGTGTCCCGGCCATACCGGGATCTATCTCGCCCAGCGCGTGGGCCACAGCAAACATCGTCACGTGCTGCCCACTGATATCCGCCTTTCGGAGATCAAGACCTTTCAAGCGCAACGCAAGGCCGAGAGCACGCTAAAAGCAGTGCCGGAGGATAAGCAGAAATGAGTGAATCAAAACCGAATCGCCTGACCACGTTGCAGCTGTATTTTCCAAGTGCCAGCCGAGCTCGTGTGACCCGGTTCTGGCACCGACTCAGCCCTCCTGTGCTGGCTCAGCACCTGTTGAGAGTGGCCACTGCGGCGAAGATCGAGCAGGTGATTCTACGCACCGTGACCGCAGGCTATTTAGGCTTACTTGGATTGCTTCTTGCTGGGATACAACCCCGAAGCTTTAGGACCCGGACCGAAGCTAGGTCCAAGGGTTATGCAGCACGGTAGCCGGTCTGAATTAGTCGTATGACTACTTACCTCAGCTCACCGCAGGCGTTACCCAAGATCGAGGAACATGAAATCATGGAGATCAAGCGATTGAATGGGTAAAACATGCGCCATGGATCAAGTCAATATCGGCCTGAAGCTCCTTCGCCCTCCCACCCTTACGCCGGCGGAATTTAAGCACCTGATCCGCCGCAAAGGCTGGCGCATGGCCGATGTGGCCCTGCGCTGGAACGTGCGCCCCGAAACCCTCAGCCGCGTAGCGGCCGATGCCAGCCGCGAAACGCGCTGGGATGACGCGGTGCGTGCCCTGCCCTCCCTGCTGCGCCGCGAGCGCGCCGCGGTGACGGCCGCGCGCCTGTTTCTGTGCCCGCCGCGTCCCCGGCGTTCACCCCCGGGGCATCCCGACCATCCGCTGACCCCTTCGGCGCCCACCGTGGTCGCCTTGCCGGCACCGTGGCAGGACGAGGAGGAGCCCGAGCCGTACGCATCGCTGCCCGACGGCTTTCGTTACCAGGGCTATGTCGGACTGGGCTCGGAGCTTGCGGTCATCAGTGACATCGGCAGCTTCGTCCAAGAAGGCGCGGTGCTGCTGGTGGTGGATGTCCGTTTGGGAGTGGGCAGCGACGGCGAAGCGCAGGAGGAATACCTGTGCGAATCGGCGCACGGCCACACGCTGTGGCTCGACCCTGAGCAGATGGATGACTGGGTCGTGTTCACCGGCAAGACGCGGCAGGGCTTCTGATGAGCACAGCCGTCGTAAAGCCTCAGGTCATGGCCGTGGATTTTCAGCGCAGCGGCTTGATCGAGCGCGCGCAACCGGCCGAGCGCGATCACGTCCTGCCAGCGGTCCCGGACCTGGTCCAGGCCCGTTCCGACTTCGAGGCCGCCGCTATCTGGCTCGAGGCGACCACCGACAACCCCAAGACCCGCCGCGCCATGCGCAAGGAAGCCGAGCGCTTCCTGCTTTGGGCTCGGCACGCGCGCGACAAGGGGCTGTCGCAGATCGGCGTCATGGACGTACGCGCCTACCTCGCATTCCTGGCCGACCCGCAGCCGGCCTCGGTGTGGGTCTCCCCCACCAAACACCCGCGGCAACACCCGGACTGGCGCCCGTTCGCCGGGCCATTGGGCGTCAGTTCACAGCGCTACGCCCTGGTCCAGCTGGGCAGCTTGTACAGCTGGATGGTCAAGGCCGGCTGGCTCAAGGGCAATCCAGTGGCCCTGGTAAAAAAACCGCAGGCAGCGGTTGATCCCATGATCCAGCGGCTGCTGCCGGTGGAGGGCATCGCGCTGGCCTTCGAAGCGATTGCGGCGACCAAAAGTCCGCTCAAGCGCGCGCGGGACCACTTCATGTTGAGCCTCTTTTATATGACGGGCTTGCGCACCTTCGAGGCCACCGCCTCGAACATGGGCACGCTGCGCCGTTCAGCCAGCGGCCATCTGTGGCTGATGGTGGACGGCAAGCGCAACAAGCGGCGCGAGGTGCCGATCTCCGAGGCGCTTTTCAAAGAGCTCCAGTATTACCGGCAGGCCATGGGGCTGCCCGCCGAGATCCTGCCCGGCGAGTCGACGCCCCTGCTGATGGCGGCCAACAGCAAGGGCAAGCGAGCCAGCCACAGCACCGTGCTCAAGGCCATGATCGACATCATGACCCGAGCGGCGGAGCTGGCCCGGGAACGGCGGCAGTACGAACTGGCCGATCGCCTGGGCGAGGCCACCACGCACTGGTTGCGGCATTCGTGCTTCAGTCATCTGGCCCAGGCCACGGGCGATCTGGTCATGGTGCGCTCGCTCGCCGGGCATGCGCGGCTCGACACCACGAGTCGCTATTTACATGCCGAAGCGAACCAGATGCACAACCAGGTTAGTGAGCCTCTCAAGACGCCGGCCGGCTGTTAATCATTAAAACATCGGCCCTAGGGGTAGTGGTTATTTGATTGTCACCATATGGAGATGACGACTAGGAGCCAACGACTGCGTAGGGGGCAATGCGCTACAAGAAAATGTGTCGGGTTGAGGACGTCCTAGATAATAACCTTGAGCTTGGTCATAGCCAAGTCTGTGCAATAATTCTAGATCTTCAGCGGTTTCGACACCCTCAGCCAAAACCTTGAGCCCCAGAGCATGCCCTAATTTTAGAAGTGCCTCCAGAACTTGCTCGCGTTGGGTTTGATCATTCATTCTCAATATCTCCCGATCAACCTTAAGGGATTGGAATGGAAGCTTCAAAAGATAGCTGAGGTTAGCATGGCCCTGGCCGAAATCATCCAAAGCCAAGCGCACGCCAAGATTCCTGATACCTAACACCGTGCTTACAATCTGGTCATCAATAAGCAAGGGAGCGCCCTCGGTGAGTTCCAGTATCAGGCGGTGCCCGGCGAGACCGTGATAGAGTAATGCCTCTGCTACCTTCATCGGAAAATTATTATTCAAAAGCTGTATGGGTGAAAGGTTCACCGATATATGGACCGTATCATGCCAAAGGCTGGCTTGCTGACATGCTTTATTCAAAACCCAATCGCCTATGGCGTTGATCAATCCGCTGCGTTCAGCCATGGCGATGAACAAGTCCGGAGGTACAGTTCCGAGCTTCGGATGCCGCCAGCGAATAAGACTTTCATATCCGATCAGCTGATACGGTTCGAGCTGATAAAGCGGCTGGTAGTGTAGTTCGAATTGCTCTGTCGCCAAGGCTTCTCGTATATCTTCGGGGGTGAGCAGAGCCTCGCCGTTGAGCGAGAATATGAATCCCGTATCCTCCAAGCGATTGCGGCCGGCTCGTTTAGCTCGATACAGTGCCTTGTCAGCTTGGTCCAGAAGTGAAGTGGCATCAGTCAGCTCACTACTGGCACTGTGCGCCAAGCCGATGCTGACGGTGATGATGGACAGGCCGTCCGTACGTCCCAGGTGAGCAATTTCTTGCTCACGTATGGTCTGCAAGATGCGGTGAGCAATCTTGCGAGCTTCGTCATGGGAGGTCTCTGGCAAAACGGCAATAAATTCCTCTCCACCGAATCGGGCAATTGAACAAGGCGCGGTCAAACAACCACTTAGAGCAGCGGAGACAGTTTTTAGGCATTCATCGCCAACAAGATGTCCATAATGATCATTGTAGCGTTTAAAGTGGTCTATATCGATCAATAATACAGCACCTTCAGATTCTTCATTCAAGTGCTTTGCCGTAAGCTCATCGAGCTGCGGTTGTATTTGCCGACGATTCGCTAGGCCCGTCAATGCATCGGTTTCTGAAAGACGCTGTAAATCACTGTTGGCGTCGGTCAGGCTCAAGGCCCTGGTTTCCTCACGCAGCCAGTATAAATAATTTCGTCTGGCTTCAGCGTTGGACCAGTAGTTACCAAGCAACGAGAAAAACGATGAAGAGCCGATAGCGGTCATTATTAACCCCCCAGCGCTAAGGGAGATAGGCGCTGCATGTACACCCCAGCCTGTTAATGCCAGACAAAATATGTTGTAAAGCAGCGCAATCTTGAACGGGCTCTTCATACAGGTATTGACATAGATCAGCATCAGCGGCCAGCAAAACATGAAAAGGGACTGCTCACCCGAGGCAGGTTGTTCTCCGTTGATTACAACATTATAGGCAACAATAAATCCAGTGTATGAGGGTACCATGGAGATGTATTCTCTCCAGCGCTCTGATAGCCTCCTTAAAAGTAACACTCCGAATAGAGTGCTCGGTATACAGGTCCCTAACATCTGAAGACTAGCTGATAAGAACTGATCCGGATTGATAAATATCGTCCAGAATGAAAAGCTACCGAAGGTAAAACCACCCAATATCATGCACAGTATCAAATGGCGTCGACGAGCGATGTGAATATCGCTTTGATAACGAAGCTCAAGATGCTCAGAGAAACTTGCGACGCTGGTTTTCTTTTCGAGTTCTCGGTTAATCAGGCTAGCGTCAAACATAGAAATCTCGCAGCAGGAGTAAGCTGGGCCTGACAATGGCCAAAAGCCATTATGCTACGCTTCATTCGGTTTTTAGCCACTGCAATCTGCCCAGCGGTCATCCGACATCGTTATGAGCCTGCTGCCATTTGGCTCGAGGCGACCACCGACAACCTCAAGACCCGCCGTGCTATGCGCAAGGAAGTCGAGCGCTTCCTGCTTTGGGCCCTGCACACCCGCGACAAGCAGCTGTCATAGATCGGCGTCATGAACGTACGGGCCTACCTCGCATTCCGGCCGACCCGCAGCCGGCGTCGGTTTGGGTTTCTCCCACCAAATACTTGCGTCAGCATCCCGACTGGCGCCCCTTCGCCGGCCCGCTGAGCGTGAGCTCGCAACGCATTATGCGTACCTAGAATTACACCCCGTGCTGAAGACGCCCGCGTGAAGATAAGCCACAGCACCTATACACTGATCAATATTTGACCATTTCCAGGTGCCCTCGCTGAGCAAAGGGTTACCCGGCTTGTCGGGAGCTTTATCCACAGGGCTATCCCCTTTTTTTGTGGGTAAGTCCACCGACCCGGAAAAGCTTGGCCTGATCAACAACGGACGCTGAACTCATCGAGATTTTACTCTGCGATCCCTTGAAGTATATGTCAGCTCCGGCGATCCGATGCCCCCCTGCTCATGGCTGCCAACAGCAACAGCCACTGGCCAGCTTCAACGGTGCTTAAGGCCATGGTCGCCTATGACCCGGGCGACGGAGCTGGCTTGAGAGCGTAAGCACTGCGGCTTTCCCGATTTTTTGGACGGGTTACCCGCATCGGCTGTGACCTTCGTACTACAGTTTGCCTAACTCAGGCCATGAGAAATTTGTCGATAGTCAGCTCGTTCGCTGGCCATGCGCAGCTCGACACCAAAAGTGGCTCTCTGCGTACTGAAGCGCAGTCCGTGCATGAGCCGGTCAGTGCGGAATTCATTCAGCCAATTTCAGGAGAAAGCCAGTCATGTACTCAACGCTTTTTTTGTAGATGAGAAGATGCCGCGATGTGGATTGATATGGCAAACTGAAAGCAAAAAAATGAAATTCCCGCAACAAAGCTAACCGATGGTCAGTGACGTATTTATAATATATGGTTACTTTATTATTTGAAAATGAGATTCTTATGATATTAAATCTGCGAGACAGTAAGTTAAATATTTCAAATGCCTTCGACGTGGATTATAATCTGTGCAAGTACAACAGAGAAGATATATTTAATTTCTTAAATGCCGCCATCAATTCTGGCCGCTTGCCTCCCGGAACTAGATTGCCCCAAGAGTATCTGGCGAAAATATTTGGGGTCAGCCGAATGCCGGTACGAGAAGCTATGAGGCAATTGGAGCTTGAAGGGTTTATAGTATCCACTAGATTTTATGGAACGATTGTCAGTGGTCATATATACGACGTGGCTGCAGAGGCTCATGCACTAAGAATCATACTTGAGCCCCACATAATAGGCGGAGTAATCAATAGGGTTGATTTATTGGCAGAAGAGGTTTTTCCGGAACATTTTTCTTTGGGTGGTTTGGAATACGAAGTTTCAATATCAGCATATCGAAATTTTTGTATCTCATTGTACAGCCTATCCGATTCTCCTTATTTGCGTGCAATAGCAATGGATGAGCTTGAAAAGTCAATAATTTTACTAGGGAGTTATTTATCAGGTGAGCAAAACTTTTCTTGCCTCGAATACTCTGTGAACGAGTTAATAAAAAATATAAAACAGCGCGACAAAACAAATGCTATAGAGCAGTGGAGGGCTCATCTTTTTGCCATGTGTAAAGAAAATTTTCCTTGATGCTCGTTTACAAGAATATTGCATTCCTTAAATTTTATCAGCGCTTCCAACGCTGCAGGGGTGTCAGTCGACTGCCGCATTAGCCCGAATGCATCCTTCGATGCACCATTTAAAGCATGGCGCAAGCTATTCCAGCGAATTCATAGTCCCATGATCTATTGAGGTGTATGACCTAGCGTAACCGCGAGGGTGCGCGCTGCAGGGCCTGATACGCAGGTACGGAATAGACCGGGGATGTTTGTGGCGATGCGTTGATTAACCCCGAGCTCAGCGATGAATACGCCGAGCGCCCTCGCCGTTGCCATGCTGATCTGGACGGCCTGTGGCCCGCCGTGCTAGTAGAGGTGAACGCGGCTCGCTGCTGGTTGACCCGCTGCAGATGGCCGCGCGCTGAGACGAGATCGCTGCTGTCGAACTATCGAGGATGCGTAAGGCCCTGCATAGGTTCATGCATTCTGGAGTCAGGAAATAGCTGGTCAAGCGAGTACAAAGATGGGTGCGTTCTCAGGCCTTCAGCTAAATGTGGCAGCTATGTGTATACGTGAGAGCACTCTAAAAATTATCCGACTCTGATATGCGCTGCCTGGGCGCCCGCCTAAGTCCGTCCATCCACACATTGATTCACAGGTTTTGTGAATAACTTAGTTTTCACGCTATCCCCTCTTATCAGAGCCCAAGATTGCTGATTGAGCAAGGATCCTAAATGTGCGGATAATGGCTGCCACTGCAATTGATGATCCCACATACTGCGAGGACATGTGCAGCCTCATGCGAGCTCACCCAGTGTGTCAGCGACGATTTCATATCCAAGTGTCCCAGGCCTTGAGTGTCGACCTGTTGCGGGTCAATCCCGATCATGTGTACGTGTACGAAGACACGCTGGATCGCTCAGGCCGGTCCGGTCAAGCCAAAGTTCGTGATGAGCCCAACGCTCACGGCCTCCCTGTGCGCAAAACACCAGGACTAATGACTGCCGCGCTTTTCTCCGACCAGCCGTGCGAAGTTGAAGCGGTCACCGAAGCGCTGCGTCGGCTGTATCGAACCGGTCAAAATCGTACTCTGGTCTTTCCGCACACGGGTATAGGACGTGGGCCCTACGGCGTTGCTGGCCACAGTCCAAGGCTGTACGACCACCTATGCGGGATCCTTGATGAGCACTTTGGCTACCAGCAGCCGGCCTTGAGCATTCCGGCTAAAAACGGTGATGGCCTTGTGGCTCCGTGTACTCCTCAGCAGGTGTTCGCGCAGGTCTGCACCCAAGGCGGCATCAACATGGCCAGTTTGATTGCCGAGCAGCATGGACTGTCCCTGCAGGAGCTGAAGGCCATGTGCTGCTTGGCCGGAGCTGAGCTCATGTCCCGCTCGCAGCTCTATCCCTTGCACAGGCCTGTCTATCGTTGGGCCAGCGAAACGCAGGAGTTAGCATAGGGAAGACTAAAACTGCACCCAGCTTTCCACTTCTTCGACGCCGAACTGGACTCTCCAGGCACGCAACGAGAGGTTGTTACCGCTTTTGGTTTGCACGATTTTGCCCGTCAGTGGGTTTCGGTACGTCTTGATGACGCGAGCGCGGCGTTTGCCTTTGACCGAAGCTGGATCAGCACGGCCTGCTGCTGGATCAAGTAGCGCCATCACGTCCTGTAGGCTTTTGCCGTACTCATTGAGCAATGCGCTCAGCCGCTCCTCGAATTCGATCTCTTTTTGCAGCTGCGGATTGTCCCGAAGTGAATCCAGCAAGGCTTTCTGCTGAACCACTTGGCACTCGAGCTGACGGTAATCAACCAATTTTGACATCATTACCCCTGGCAGTGACCTATGTGCATCCGATGCGAATCCTGGATTTCAGTTCAGATTTCGGTGCCTGTGAGTTTCGGTGGCGGACATCTATGCCCGTAAGGGGTCAAGCAGCGCAGGCAAGGTGCGTAAAGAGTACCTTCCTCAGCTTGTGCAAGACATTGAGCTGACTCGACCTGCAGAGTAGACGATGGGGTCGTGTGTACGGGCAGATTCCTAGCCGTTGTGATGGCAATACCAGCACACTGCCGCAGCCAAAACCGCGAATCAGCTGGAAGCACGTGACTACAATTGAACTACAGTTTCTGGAGGATGAACCCCTAGGAGATTGGTATGTTCAGGAGAACGGTAGTCACTGGGTTGGGATTGGCTGGTCTTGCAATCATGGCTAAGACGTCTGGCCAGGGTGAAACCCCGCAAGTCAGGACTGTGATCTTCGGTGCGCCTCGCGGAGCGATCGGTACCCGCTTGGCGCAGTTGACTATCGACCAGCTGCGTTACGATTACAACCTTGATTATTCACTGGTCGTCAACGATGCGCGCAACAGCTTGGCTGCCATCGAGACGGTAAAGGATGCCGTCCCGGACGGGGGGACATTGCTGCAGGCGCAATCCTATTCGTTCGTCCTTTTCCCCAGCACCTACAAATCTCTCTCCTACGATCCCATCAAGGACTTTGTCCCGCTGACGATCTTGGGCACATATGGGTATTCCCTTGTCCTAGGTGCCGCCGTACCGCTGGAGATCACCACTGTACACGGCTACCTGGATTGGATTGGCCAGAATCCTGATCTACGGGAGGTGGGCTTCACCCTATACGGCTCTCAGGCCCATCTCCTGTGTTTGATGCTGGCACGTGAAAGCGGTGTCGCGGTACAGCCCGTAGGCTATAGCGCGGCAACATCGCTTTTCAAGGATCTGGCTAATCAGACCATCAGTGCTGCATTCGCCGTGAACGGCAACGTTCCCATTCTAGCCAAGGCCGGTGTACGCGCTGTGGCAATAACTAATTCTCGGCGCCTGGACGATTGGCCAAACCTGGCGACGTTTGAGGAAAGCGGTTTTGCAGGGCTAAATCTCAACGGCTGGTATGGATGGTTCGCACCCTCTCATACCCCCGCGGATTTAGTCTCGGAACTGGCGTCCAAGCTTACGATGCTCACCGAGGGCGCTGCATATGCCAAGAAATTGAGGTCGCTGTTGTTTGAGCGTGACACATCCCAACCGCCCCAGATCCAGGAACGAATACTACGCGAGACCGCTCAATACGCGCGGCTTGTAAAAGACTATCGCCTTGGGACATTGGGCTAATCCAGGGAAAACCTATTCCAAGCTCTGGCCGGCCTGTTCCGTCGTTGTGTCGCAGCTCAGCGTGAGGACCGCTCCGCGTGGCCTACACATCACAAAACGGTCGCGCTCAGTTTTCTCAATCAAGCTGCTCGTGAAATGTTCAGAGCAGCCCCCCTGAGGTCCTGGATCGATACCGCTAATCCGCCCAGTCGGCGCTCTACGAGCAATAGCTCTTCGGTTTGGTCACCACAAGGTTTGTGCTTCAGGAAAACGGCATGACCTTCCAGCATTCGGTGCAATGCCTCCAGATGGAGTGCGGTCGCTTCAAGGTCTTGCTGCACATGGGTCAGGTGAGTTGAAGGCATGTCGTTTGCTCCTATGGTCCCGCTTCAGGCCGGATTCCGAGCCGGTTTTATTGACCAGTCGTGTGGCTCATACCTAGTCTATCGGCCGGGCCTCATACACCTTTGAAAGGTTTTTGCTATGACATTGATAGTGTCTACCTTCAGACCTCATCTATTTAATGTGGTGGATGCGCTGAGCCGTAAGCCACTAGCGAAGCCAGCTAACTAGGCCCATGCGCTAAGACGATTGTCGTACCTTAAAATATGTGGATACCCTCGCGCCGTCAGCGCAAGAGCAGGATGATCCTATTACGCAAGCGTCGGAGAAGTCACCTTTTCGATGCCACTTGGGTGCGCAAAGCTATACCCTCGCGTACCCGGTTGATCACTGCGAGATCTGTTTCCGGCCCCTGCAGAAATCGGCAATTGGGACCAATGATCTCTTCGGACCCATACCCTGTCATTTCAAGAAAAGCCTGATTGGCAAAAATGATTGGATAGTCGGGACGATTGGTATCGGTCACCGTTATCGGCATGCGCGTGGTCTCGACTGCGGCAAAAAAGATGTTGTGATCGCAGCCGGTGATGTCGCCGGTGAACTGGTTGCCGACGCTGGTGGTTGGGTGAGGCATCAGGAGCCCTGCAATAGGTGGTCAAGCAAGGCTCATGAGAGGCTCACTGGAAAAGGTAGATCATTTCAGCGGAGCCAGCTGCTGGCAGGTCAAGTGCAGTTCATCGAGGGTAAAGTGCTTGGGCAGCCAGAACACGTGGTTGATGTGCAGCGAGTCTGATTCACTGTGGTAACCCGAAGCAACGACAATCGGCATCTGGGGAAATTTTTCATGAACCCGCTGCACCAGGCCGACACCGTTGATGTCGCCCGGCATGCGCAAGTCGGTGATCAGCAGCTTGAGCTCGCTGCTGTTGCCATCGATATAATCCCAAGCTGAACCGGCATTGAGGAAAGCTTTGACCTTGTACCCGTATATTTCCAAGATATCGACCATCGGCTCGAGTATCAGCTCTTCGTCTTCGACAACGATGATTGAATCCATACGTGGTCCTTATGCACGGTTATCTGTCGATGAAAGATCCACGAATCAATGCCCTGGCCTGGTATGCGACCTCTAGCTAAGGCGCCAACTGATGCCTCTCCAGCAGGTGTCGAAAGTTCATGATCGTGGTGTCTTCCGGTATCGGCGCGCTCAGTG
Organism: Pseudomonas sp. HR96; assembly: GCF_034059295.1. Lineage (NCBI taxonomy): Bacteria > Pseudomonadati > Pseudomonadota > Gammaproteobacteria > Pseudomonadales > Pseudomonadaceae > Pseudomonas > Pseudomonas sp. HR96. Next base: position 69,724 of record NZ_CP139142.1, on the reverse strand, counting down.
TCAGACGCGCGAACTGACGCATGGGCGTGATTTCGTAGAGCGGTTCCTCCATGCCCGGATCACTCAGGGACAACCAATTTTGCAGCAGGTGAATGCGCAACATGGTTTCCAGTGGATAAGGTTTTCGACCGCCACCGGTCTTGGGGTAGAAAGGCTCGATCAGCCCCAGCAGGCCCGTCCAGGGCACGACCTGATCCATCTCGGCAAGGAAGCGCTCGCGGCGAGTTTGCTTGCGCTTGCCGGCGTACTCGAAGTCGGAAAAGCTCATCTCGCTCATGGGAGGCTCGGATCAGGTGGTCAGGCGATTTTCGAATACCCGGGACTTGTTCGGAGAATCCTTAGAGGGCACGAATTCGCCAAAGCCACACAGATTGGGGTGCTTGAATAGCGGTATTCCCTATTGCAAGACATCCGTATGGGCTTGGTGGAAATCGTATCCCTTCAAATCAAGTTCGTTCATATTTGATAAAAATATATAAACGGGTGTATTGAGTTATCGGCGCCGCCGGGGGCATTACCTCGCCCACCCGGTCAGGATACTCCGGCACCCGGGCTGGCCGACCTTCAGTGCTGGGTAAAAAATTTGCCCCTGGCTACACATGCGATGACTGGATTCAACGCCATGCTTATGCAGATGACCCCTATAGGACAATTCCTTGTAAACGATCCGTATCTACCGGTCACTACTAGCAAAAAGACGCTCACCCAAGAAAGGGTAGCGCGAATCAGCCAGGCAGTCGCCGATGAAAACTGGTTCGCACCTTTGCCGGAAAAACAAAAGGTGATAGCTCGCTCTTGAACCTTCCAGCTACAACGCATCAGAATCGTCGATAGTTTTGGCCGCTTCCGCGATCATCAGCCGGCGTGCAGTCTACCTGATGCGCCTGCGCCAGGGCCTGGCCCCGGTGAAGCGAGCGCCGCGGGTGCACGGTCTGTCCCCGGACGCCGAGCTGGCTCACCGGTTCGGGATCCCTGATGATCTGGTGTACCGCGACCGCAAACGGCGCGACATTCCAAAGCTGCAGGGCGAAAAGCCTCTGAGCGAGGCGCTACTGGCTGATCTGGGCACCGATAGCGACCGGCCAATTGGCCTGAGGCACGGCCTGCACTACAGCAAGCTGAGAGAGCCGCGCCTGAAGCACCAAATCCTGCGTATAAGCGACCCAACCGCAAGAAGATGGCCGCCGGCGGTGCCGCCACCGAAGGTGGCCACGGCAGCTAGCCTACCGCCGCTCGTGGCCGCCTTCTGCTCCTGAGTGAACCTGCCCCCTAAGGCATTGATATTCCCCTCCAATTCGATAGCTGAGACTGCACTCCGCCCGTTTGATAGCATTTTGCGGCTGGAAAGGGATGATCTCTATACAACCGCGCGCGGCTCGTCCTTCCTTGTCAAAACGAGAGCACGGCCGTCCGCACCCCGCAAAAGATGCTGAATGCACTATTGCGGTTTGAACGCTCAAAGAGCATTATTACGCCGTTGACCATTCAAATCGGAGTGTGGGATGAATAAGCTGTTCGAGCACGTACCGAGTCAGTTGGGCGCAAAAAACGCTGGCGCTTTGCTTCGAAGTTTCTCCGAGAAGGGAAACGCGGAGCTAGCCATGCTGCGCACCGACGTCATCAAGCCGGACGAGCAGAAACGTGCCCGTACTTGGTCCCTGGCCGAAGCCGCTCAGCTGATCGACAAGTCGCCCAATACGATACGCGCAGCCGAGGCTGAAATCGTGGCGGCCTTCGAGGCAGGCGATTTGTCTGCCAAGCCGATCCCGAAAGACGAACGCGGTAAGTGGTCGTTTACCCTGGACGACATCAACCGCTACCGCGATCGGTTCGGCTCACGCTACCTCCGACCCGCCGGCTCCAGCTCGATGATCATCGCCGTATCGAACTTCAAGGGCGGCGTCGCCAAGACCACCACTGTCGTTCACCTGGCCCAGAAGGCAGCTATCGAAGGCCTTAGAGTGCTAGTGGTCGATCTTGACCCGCAAGCATCTAGCACCGTCAACCTCGGCCCATATATCCCGGATATTGAGCTCAGCAGCGAAGATATCATCAACCAGGCGCTGTTGTTGGATCCCCAGGCAATTCGGCGCTGCACTTTCGAATCCTACTTCCCAGGTATTCATCTGATACCGGCGAACTTAAGTTTGCAGGAGCTGGATATCCAATTGCCTAATCCCGAGATGAACAACTCGGAAAATCTAGGCAGCCCGGTGTTCCGCCTGCGTAACGCGGTCGATGTTGTCAGAGACGAATATGACCTCATCCTTCTCGACTGCGGTCCTAACATGGCGAGCGTATCGCTGAACGCCATGATGGCGGCAAATGGCCTTATTGTGCCGATCCCGCCTGGAACCTATGATTACGCGTCCTTCGTGATGCTTTGCTCCGCTCTGGCCAGCCTGTTTGAGGCGGCGGAGAAGGAATTTGATTACTTGCGCCTGATGATCACCCGTCATCCAGGACCCAAGTTTCAAGCGGCGATGAAGATAGAACAGCGTATTCGCCATCTTTATGGTGACTACGTGTTGAGTAACGTAGTCAATCTTACGGCAGCGATTGAGCGCGCCAACGCCGAACTTTCTTCTGTGTACGACCAAGTTCCGTCGAGATCCACTCGCGACTCTTATCGCCGCGCTGTCGAAATTCTCGATGGCGTCAACGATGAAATTCTTAAAGATCTGAAAACTATCTGGGCACAGCAGGCGCAAGCTGCGGGGAGAGATAAGTGAGTGACATGCCTCGAGCGCCCGGTGTAGCAGGACTGTTCACCGCCCAGCTTGTTGAAGAAAAACAAAAGCAGGCTGCCGCAGGCCCTCGACGTGTTCACCCTGAAGCTCAGAGCGTAGGTGGTGACAGTCTGCTTGCGCGGTTTCCCGAAAAACCCAAGGCGCCGCAGCAAAAGAAAAGCTCGGATGGCGAAGGGCAGGGAAACCTCATCCAGCAGATCGATCCGTCTCTTATAGAACCGTGGTCTTTCGCTGATCGCCCCGAGGACGAGATGGGCGATCTTGACCAGCTCACCCAGGCGATCCGCGCGGCAGGCCAGTCCGTCCCCGGGCTTGTTCGCCCTCATCCTGCGAAGCCAGGTCAATACGAGCTGATCTACGGCCTAAGACGTTGGCTGGTAGCAAAGGATCTCGAACGCCCCTTCTCGTGCGTGGTGAAGGACTTTGACGACAAGTCCGCCTTTGCCGCCATGGAGCACGAGAACAACAACCGCGCGAATCTGTCGAGCTGGGCCAAGGCGAAGTCATATCAGCGAGCCCTGGACCAGGGCGTCTACAAGAATCAGACGTCGCTGGCTGCGGAGCTTGGCCTGCAACGGCAAACGCTTAACAACCTGCTGACCTTCTTCCGGATTCCGCGCGAGCTGATCGATGCGATCGGACCTATGGGTAAGGTCAGTGTCTTGACCGCTAAAGCCATCGTGGCTCTGGTTAACGACGAGAATCACGGGGAGCGCTACAAGCGCACTCTTATAGAGCTGGCCCCACGGATCAGCTCGGGTGCCATGAGCGATAAGGTTCTGCAGCGGGTAGTCCGCAGTAACCAAGGTTCTGCAGGCGCCGCCAGTGCGATCGAGGTCATAGGTAAAGGCGGTGAGAAGTTGGGCAGCATCCGTCGCACGGAGCGGGGGTCGGTGCAGATTACTCTGTCTTCAAAGCTCAACAGCGACCTATCTCTGGATGAGTTGTCGAAGCGGTTTGCTGCTTTGCTCGAGCAACAAGGAGATGCTGGCGTCAGTGAAGACTAGACCGTCGGACGGCGCTGCACGTGGGCGAGCACCTTTTAGGTTGCTCGCCTTTCGTGCTTATAGCTTGCCGATAAGTTGCGTCGTCCACCGCTGGTTCAATGCTGAATGGGCAGCAGCAGGCGCTGTGAATAAACGCTCAGCGACTGGGCGGCTTACATCCACACTCTGCCCTCTCCCGCTGAAGCACCAGGCGTTCATCGCGCCTCTCGCTGGCTCAAGCGCGGCGACCAATCCTTTCGCTCCATCCTCTGTGAATTTGTCGTATGCATACGACAAAACCGATTTTTTCCTTAGTCATCTTCACTTGATTAAGCCAGACCTGAACAGTCAGCCGTATGCATACGACAGCTTCGCCCCGCAGCATCGCTTTCCAGCAAGGCCTGGTTCAGCTTGTCCTAAGTTATCATGTGTATACGACAGCCTGCTCATGGCCTCGATCCTGCCCCTTGCGCTCGTTCCGGTACCTCCAGCTTTGTCGTATGCATCCGACAGGAGGGCCAGTGCCACGGACCAGCGCCGCGTGCCTGATCTGGGTGGCTCGATCATGTCGTATGCATACGACAAACCGGTCCGTCGCTTCGGCAACCCGGCCATTTTCACCCTAGCCGCTCTTCATTTGTCGTATGCATATGGCAAGATCAACAGCGCTTCGGACCTAGTCGAGGCGATCAATCTTAGCAGGTCGGTTTTGTCGTATGCATACGACAAAAAGGTCGGTCGCTTCGACGAGCCAGCCGTGTTCACCTTAGTCGCTCAGGATTTGTCGTATGCATACGACAAGTTTGCGATAGTTTCGAACCTCCTTCACGTGCCTGATCGGGTTCCTTCGGATTTGTCGTATGCATACGACAAGCCGGATGGCTTCGCTTGCAGCGAGTTGGCCAACAGCAGATTAGCACCAACCACGATTGGCCTGCCTCGCCTATCAGCGGGCTACGCGTCCGCTCCGCCAGAGACAGGTCCACCACCACCTCACATAGATCGGCGCCGCCAAATCGGTAGTACGCCAAATAAACCCGCCACTAGGCGGGTTTTTTTATACCTAGGAAAAACACGATGACTACCCTATGCACAGTGAACGACCTCTACCATCACAGCAGATCGAAGCCCTTCACTATGATTCCCGTCACCTACCTGAGGCATCTTCAGCGCGTTGCTGAGATTGGCCTTGATAGCTTTGGCATGTGGCTATCGCTTTACGATCTCTGCAGCAGCAATCCGAACATGGAACGGGAGATTACCTGGTCTTTCCTCGCGAAGCGTTTTGGGTTTTCAGAGAACACGGCCAAGCGCCTGTGCAAGCGACTGGTCGAGCGAGGGCTGCTAGAGGTCGAGGTACGAAGAGCAGAAAACGGCATGAGTCTGCCGAACATCTTTCGCATCAGACTCAGCGAGGTGATCCTAGCCAAGCTGAACGTCAGCTGCCCAGATCGAAAGCAACGAGGAGAAGCGCTCGGAGGGTTAGTGGAGACTTTCGAGAGTATCGGGGAAGGTAACCAAGCAGAAGGGGAGATCGGTGTGAAGCCGACAGATCTTATTAGAACGGACGGGCCGGAGCCCACTGCTTTTACCCAGGGTGAGCAATCCGCATCCGAAGAACATTCAGACCGAATTACAACACCATCCGAAGACCACGGTGACGGCGTGTTTACTGATGGTGACGTAGAAAGCGTTTGCGATGACGTAAAATGTGCTTGCGACACGGAGATAGATGCTGCAATGGTCATCCAGGCAGCAGCTCAGAGAGAAGGCCGCTCATTCACTGCCATCGAGCGACTTGCCCTCAGAAGCATCGGCACAAAACCAAAAGCGCTTGAGGCGCTGAGCCAACAACGCAAGGGGCAGGCCGCGCCACGAGAAGCCGCTAGCCAGGTGCCTGCGGTGGGGGGGCCAAATCTGAAAAGTGGGGGGATCAAAATTGCCCCCCAAGAAATAACTCTTCCGAAAGAAAAAACACAAAACGCGTCGTGGCTTTTTTCAATCATGGAAAAGCTTGTGAAGAGCGGCGTTGCCAGTGATCGCCTACCCCAGTTGGCCAAGGAAGTTTTTCAAAGCCTGCAGAATGGCGCGCTGGCCAAGCACCCAAGAGCCAAAGCTATCAACATCGCAGCTAAGCTGATCAGACAGGGCACGTGGACCACGCCAAAACTTCACTACCCGGCGATGCCGGCCTGATGGCCACGATACGATCACTGCACGCCTGGGTTTTGGGCCGCGCAGGTGAACTCCCGGCGTTGCGGTCAGAACTCGAACTCGATCTGCGATGCAGCTGGATGAGTCAGTCGAATGGGAATCTCCACGACCTCACCACGCTTGCACGCGTACAACTCTACGTAGCGGGCCCTGACCTCGGGCCTGGTGATGTACTCTACGTAGAGTTTCAACGATCGCGCGACGATCAGCCGTACGTTCGCGAGAAGATAAGCTTACTGCGCGGTTGGAATACAGGTTGGCCAACCCGAAACGTAGTGCAGATGCCTAGGGATTGTCGCTTCTGGGGCTTCGCGTATGCGGCATACCTCTTTCGCGTTTCGGGGCATCCCCAGCGCTTTGGGGTCAAGCAGGTGAAGCGCAATGTCGCCCAGCCAGGCGCCAGAATGAAACGCGAACAAGAACGCTACTTCCAACGCGACCATCCCTCGATAGGTGTCCTGATTGCCAACGCAAGTCGCGGAACAGACCAGGTCAGGTTTGGAAGCCACGATGCAAAACGAGCAGCTCACACGGCTCATGCCGTACCGGGTGTAGGCCTCATGCAGCTCCCGGCCGTGGCCGCGATTTCTCCCAGTACCTCTAGCAACGTCCATTCGACGATCGAATTCCACACCAGGCTCAGCAGGCCTCGCCGGCTGAGTAAGCTGTCTACCTTGGATACCGGCATCTTGCTGCGGCTGGAGCTTTTCTGGCGACTGACGCCAGTGACGTTGAGAAACGCATCGACGGGTGCTCCAGGGCAGCATCAGGCTGACGCACGAAAAGTCGTCGTAGCGACGAACATTGTTCTCCCAACGGCCCTCCCAACGCTCCATCATCCGGCCCGCCTCTCGGTGAACGACGACGAGCTCCCAGCCGATCGCTCTCGCTAGTTCCTGGCACTTGGAGAGGCTCTGCTCCTACTCCACCAGCCAAGATCGGCATAAATCATCAGCCGGGGACCACGGTGGCCGAACTGGTCGAGGTAGGCGGCCGTTGCCAGTGCATAGGCGTCCGAGCCTTTGCCGCCGCTGACGCCACTGGCGATCACGGCATCACGGGAGAGGAGGGCATCGACTTCAGCAGTTCGGGCGATGGCAGGCATGGGGAGATCCACAGTTGGAAGAACCTCTGCAGGATCTCCCATTCCCCCAGGAATGCAACTTTTCCACGGTTTGCGTTCAGGCCGGATCACCCTTGCATTCTCAGGAATGGGTGCCAAGGTATCGCTGTACCCGTCATGGACCTGAGACGATGGATGTCCGCTATGACGATTTGTGGAGTTACTCGAGCACCTTGCTCACGCTCCGGAGAAAGACCTTCCGCCTATGAGCGTCGCGTCAGTCATCAAAAAGTGCGCGGCACCGGCAATCCGCGGGTGCACTACGCCCGTGGCCATGTAACGGTGACGTTCCAGACGCGGTACGGGCCGTTGCAGATCGGTGAGGCTTGGGTGTCCTATCCAGGCCCGGATAAAGATACGACCGACTGGGAAGTGTTCATGGCGGTCGAGTTGCACCAGCAGACCTGATTATTTGGCGACTTCCGTATTGTCGACGAGCACGGCCTCCAGTCACCGATTGATGCGCGTGAGCTGTTCATAGAGCTTATGGATGCGACTAGTTAGGTCGGCTGGGAGCTCTATGTCGAAGCGACGCTCCAGCGCGTGAGGCAAGCTGGAAAGCGGTCAAGGATCAGTACCCTGACATCCGGGTCGACCCTTGGCTTGCAGGATGGGGTAAGCCAGGCAAAAAGGGCTGGAAGAACAGAGGCGGAAAAGGCCGATCATGCAGAAGATCCGAAACAGCGCGTCGAAGTGGCAAACAATGCGTCCATTCCCCCGTGTTACCCCGGCTTTACCCAGTACCTTCTGCCTTAGCGCTCGAGCTACCGTAAAGCGCAACGGCAAAAGGCACTGGGCAAAGCCGACAGCGAGGCGAGACGAACAGTCAAGCAAAGCAACAGCGGATGAAGCGCTTCACAAGCGGTCAGGTCGAGATCTGCAAACGACTGCTGAAACTAAGTCGACAGGTCCACCAGTTCAAAGCGCGAGTCGAGTTCGTCACCCTCGCATTTCAACATGACCTGGTGGAGGCGATCGTCGGTTACGAACTATGGAGTCACGGTTTCGAAGGTTTGAGCGAGCGGGCCTTCGATAACTGCTTTGAAATGGGCGATTCGGATGACGTCATAGCCGCGCTGATCACAACCGCACGGCGAGACGGTTTCATTCAAAAAATCGAGTCCTAGTGCGGCGAGCCTTCGTTTAACCGTGTCCAGGAAAACACCATCAAGGGGCGGGTTGACAGGCCGCAACAAGCAGGGCCGTCGTACCACAAGCCGCGCCGTCATCGGTATTGGCCAGGATGTGAAACTGAATCGCGCGCTGTGGGTTCTTGCACAGGCCATGGGCGGCCACAAGAAAGCTTCTTAACCCCTCAAGGCTGGGCGTCCGATGGCGCCCAGTCTCAAACAATCCACCTAACCAAAGATGAATCATGAGCGGCTACGTTGTTACCTGGACTATCTACACCGAATCGGAAGGCGATTACAAAGTCGCCGCCCAGGAGGTTGCGCAGCGCTTCTTTAAGGAACGCATCGCCGAAGGCGAACCTGAGAGCGCGTGTGTTTCTGGTCACGGGGATGGTGGGCGGAAAGTCCGAGAAAGTTAATCTTGCTGACTACCTCTACGCAGATTAAACGCAAATGCGTGAGCCACAAAAAGACCCCATAACTGGGGCTTTTTTTTGGCTGCAATTTGGTCAGGCCGTTTCAGCTTTGGAGCGCGACGGGCCACGCTTTCGCGTGGCCGAGAGATCAGCCACATCCTTGGCGCTAACGGTCACGCCGACGTCGGCCAAAGCCTGGCGAATCTCGGCAGGCGTGTAGCCCTTCTTGTTGCACAGCTCGACAATCTGTTCTTTCAGCGACTGGAGCACGTCAACCTGGCTCAGCTTGTCGAGGCTGAGGTCGGGAAGTTCGGCGAGTTTCTGGCGCGCTGCTTCCAAGTCTTTTTGGGTGAAGGTCTTTTGTTTGGCCATCTCGAATGTTCGCAGGTATATGACAGGGCAGAGTGATGGCAGGACGATACCAGCGATCTTGGGCTGACGGCAAATCAATCCAGCGGACCGGCGACACTGGATCGGGATCAGGCAACAGCCCAGAACCACACACCTACGCCGCAGCTTTTCCGCTCTGAGCTCAGGCCGCCCTCGGGTAGGCGATGGTATAATCCAGCTTTAGAGAATCTTAAAGATTTGACCGGAAATGTTTTGTGGCCACCGCCGGCACGCGGTCGATGTCCCCAAAACCCGGATCAGGGCTACGCCCCGACACCCCTGTTGCGTCAGTTAGAGTTAAGTCATGTCAAAAAGCGAAGCGCGTCAGAGAGACCAGTGGATCAAAGTCCGGTGCACCCTGGAGGAAAAGACACAGCTGAGCGAAAAGGCCAAGGCGGCTGAAGTGACAGTCTCCGATCTGATGCGCCGAGCTGCCCTGGGCCGCAAGATCAAGACACCGACTGACAAGAAACTTATGGGTGAGTTGCTACAGCTGGGCGGCCTGCAGAAGCACCTGTTCAATCAGATGCAGGATGGAATGACTACCGAGCTGAGCAAGCAGTTTGCCGATGTCCTGGTGGCCATCAAGAAGGCCGTTCTCGCGATCGACCTTTCACAAACTCAAGTGAAATAGTCGAGATTCTATGAACGTCATCATTCCTCCCAAGCGCGGTGATAAGGGCTCTAGCTTCAACAGGTTAGTGAGCTACATCAGCGATCGCACGGACAAACCCAGGGATGATGACGAACTCACCTCGACCGCACGCTCAAGCCAATCGCGTACTCAGGTCGCTATGTTCGACCGACTGGTTGACTACGTTGATCGTAACGAGGGCGACGAGCGCGCCGTCGTGGTTACAGATGTCTTTCCTGACGGTCGTCAGCGAGTCATCAGTGGTGGCGTATCCTGCGAGACCAATTGTTTCTCCTGGGAGACTGCTGCCGCCGAAATGAACATGGTTGCCGCGCAGAGCCCTCGCTGCGTTGATCCGGTCTACCACTTTATTTTGTCCTGGAGAGAGAACGAGGCGCCGACCGATGCGCAGATTTTTGAGTGTGCGCAGTACTGCATTCGACAGGTCGGAATGGAAGGGCACCAGTACGTCACCGCTGTTCACCAGGACACCGACAATACGCATTGTCACGTGGCAGTGAACCGCGTTAATCCTGTGACCTACAAGGCGGCCAATCTGTGGAATGACGCGGATAAGCTGCAGAAGAGCTGCCGCGTCCTTGAGCGCAAATACGGTTTTATCCAGGACAACGGTAGCTGGGAGTGGGGCGTCAACGATCAGCTGGTCCGGGCGCCGTATCGGTTCACCAGTGCGCCGCGTGACGCGGTGCCGCTGCAGGTGTATTCCAACACGGAAAGTCTCTATCACTACGCCGTTGACCAGGTGCGAGACCCGATCTCCAAGCTGCTCGAGACCAACGAAATTTCCTGGGAAAAAGCCCACCGTACCTTGCACGATCGTGGGCTTGGCCTGCGTGAGCAGGGTGACGGACTGGTGGTCTATGACTACCTTCGTCCGCAGACCAGCCCTGTCGTCAAGGCTTCGTCTGTCCACCCGGCTTTAACCAAGATGAAGCTGGAGCGGCACATCGGTAAATACCAGGGACGACCCTCGTTCGCGACCCTCGATTTTGATGACAGCGAAAGTCATATCCTCATGCAGTCGCAGTACAAACCACAGTTTGAGTTACGGGATAAGGGCGTTCGATTCGAGCGCCGGCAGGAGAGGGCAGAGGCCCGTCTTGATCTGAAATTGCGCTATCAGCGCTACCGCGAGGCTTGGGAAAAGCCGGATCTAAATGTTGCTCGCCGGCAGCGTGAAATTGCCGATCATTATCGGGCATTGAAAGCCTCTGTGCGTCAGAGGCATCGTGACCCGAACGTGCGCAAGCTCATGTACCGGGTTGCTGAGTTTGAGCGCATGAAGGCCATGGCAGAGCTGCGTATTCAGCTGCGCCACGAGCGCCAGGATCTCGCGGACAAAGGCCAGGCCAGGGCGCTTCCTTACCGTGCCTGGGTTGAGCAGCAGGCGTTGGCCGGCGATGTTGCTGCGGTCAGTCAATTGCGCGGTTTTGCGTACCGCGAGAAGCGTCAGCAACGCCGAGCGGCGCAGCAGCCTGATCGGGTGATCTTGTGTGGGACCGCGGACGATTCGGCCATCCTCGATGAGTCTACTCACGCCACTGTTCTCCGAAGAAGTGGCACGATTGATTACCTGCGCGATGGTGTCTTGGGTGTCAGGGATACCGGCGACCTGATCCATGTAGCTCCGCCGTTCGAAGACTATGGCAATGTCGAAAATTTCGATTTGGCTGTCGGCCTCGCAGCTCTCAAGAGCCGAGATCGACTACACATTATGGGCCGTCAAGAATTCATAGAGCGCGCCATAGAAAGCATGCATCAGGTAAACAGGCAATTTCCGCAGCATAGGCTGCAGCCAACTGACGCTGTACAACGGCAGCAGCTGGAAGAGCTTCATCGTTCAAATGCTATTGGAAGTCTGCAGACCCACTACGCCGTGCAACCTCGCATAAGCCCGTCTAAGCGGCCCAGGGCGATGAAGCCGCCCTGCCTTGGCCTACGGCCACCTTGCGGGCTCTAAGACCCGGATAAATCGCCTTCTTAGGGCTCAACCGTGCGCGCGTGCGCGCGGGCTTGAAAAATTGATAGCTACTGGGCTGACGCCGTATGCCTTCGGTAAAGGAATGCGTTTTGGACTTTGTTTACTGGCTTGAAAATAGGGGAGCAGAATAGCCACCTGCCTATTGAAGTCCTGTAGGTGAGAGAATGAGCATTCCCTACCTTCCCCTAGAACGGTGGAAGCGTCTGTGGTCGGTTGAAAACGGCACCATTCGCTGGAGAAAACGTGGAGCAACCCAAGAAGAGTGGCAGGTGCGCCGGCCTTTCATGCACTAGCTGCAGTGCCCAGCCTGGACTCCGGAAAATAAATATCCAAATCGCGAGCTACACAGGTTGCTGCAAATTAGCGCCAGATTAGGTTAACAAAGTGAATAACCATGCTGCCTGGATGCAATGACTATGTAGTGGCGCTATACAATGCTGATTTTCTTATCTAGGAAGGAATATCTCATGCATCTATCACTGGCCATGCTGGCGGTCATAGAGTGGGGATTGTTGCTCACAGCAACGAGTCTGGGATTCAGAGCAGCCGTGGTGGATGCACACCAGGTCAGAAGGTCGAGAGTTTTCGTCTGCATTGCGATATCACTGATTGCTGTAATGCTGATTCCTGCCGTGTGCTCGGCCTGGTCAGTATTTAATGGGTTTCCCATAGGCAGATGTTCAGAGTGTTCTCCCTCAACGATTATTGCCATCTGGAGCACCATGCTTTTCACGGTTGCAATGGTCATGGCGCCGCTCGTCATCGTTACCTACCTGTTGAGCTTATCCAAAGGCTGACTGCCAGCTTCTTACATCTATTAGCCCAAAGGTTGATACCAGCTGTACAGCAGTTTTTCTAAAGATTTCTCGCTTATAATCAGCCTTCTACCTCTGAGGTGCTATATGTCTTGTCTCGCTGAATTCCGTCACCTGGAACAAGAACTGGCTCGCCAAATGGCAGAATTGGAAACATGAAAAACGATGAAGGCCTCCTGCGTGAGGTCGAGTTTGAAACCAAGCTGCGAGATCTGCTGGCCGAGTACAATTTCAGCGTCAAGCACATCATCGCGGCGATCGGTCCCCGTCGGTGAGCCGTGGTTCTTCAGAACCCATAACCAAGGTCAAGGGAACGCGTCGCCCTCGTCAGGTCAAGGTCTACAAGAATCCGCACAATGGTGAAGTCGTCGAGACCAAGGGCGGCAATCACACCACCTTGAACAGCTGGAAGGCCGAGCATGGCCACGATGAGGTCAAGTCCTGGCTGCAATAATACCTAGGTTGGGAACTTCTATGCTGGTCGGCTTGTGCCCTCGCTCACCCGGGGGGCTTTTTTTGCCCCCCAAGTGATGAAACGCTCTATTCAGAAGCTCCTGCAGTGGTACGTTGAAGCTCACGCTGATCTTCGCGAGCACCTTGAGGGAATCTTCGTGCCTGACATCTATGCAGCACTCATCCGACTCCAGACGCCGATCCACTATAAGCTTGACCAGAACGGCGATCAACTCACCCTTTTATTGAGCGATAACCAACTGGGTGTGCAGGCGGTCCGCTCTGTCACTCTGCAGGAATACCAAATCCGGATCAGTTTCGCGTCAGTGTACTGTATGCCATCAATGAGCTGCGAGCCAAAGGTTCTGTAGTGGAGTTTTCTGCCCTGCCCCATTGGGACTAATCGCCCCTTCGACCCGGTCAGCTTCACTGCTAACCGCTTTGATCCACCTCATTGAAAAATTCGAGCCAGGCTGTGGTTTCTGACCCGAATGCCGAGGCACAATGCTAGTTCCAAGACTGAAACCGATGGGTGAGATGCATGACCGTTCCCTATCTTCCTCTGGCGCGCTGGAACCAGCTCTGGGAATATCAGGACTCTAGAGTCCGGTGCCGGACCTGCAGGATGTACCAGCTCGACAACGAAATCAGAAAGCCCTTCGTACATGCTCTCGATTGCCTGTCCCGATCCATGGTGCACCAATACCCTTTGAAGGACCTGCAACGCATCTTCCAGGACAAGGTCGCGCTGGGACTTCAGGGTTAGGTGCAAACATTGATTAATGGCTTGGCCGGACGCAATATGCTCCCGTGAAGTTGCCAGACGATCCTCAGGCGAGGTATTGCAGTGACGTACTAACAGAAATGGACTTTTCAATGATTCCAGAACACGACGACGGGATGTCGTTTTAGTGATCGCTGCCGTCGGTTTGGCCGCGCTGGGCTATACACTGGTTCGGACCCTCTCAGACCAGCTCGATACTGACTCTTTCGGCAAGCCAATTACTGCTCGAGATCGTCATAAGCCTCTTCATCATTAAGTACGCAGCCTGGAATGAGCGTGTTGGCGGGCTGCTGGGGTATCGCCTGTTGATTCCCCGGTACTTCCGACGTTGTGGACCGATGGATGGCCAATGCTGCAATGCTGGGCAGTCGACTCGAGGTGCAGGCCGCTGCCTCCCTTGTAGACCCCAGTTCCGGTGTGGGAACTAGCTCGTATGCCTATTGGGGAGGATTTGCCGCACGGCTGCTGGGCGGCTACGTGATCGCGTACTGGACCTGGCGACGTTAGCACGCATCGTCCTCTACGAAATGAGCAAGGCGGCCATTGACTTCATCGGACAGCACGCGGACCCCGCCCCAGGGCTAGGAACCTAGAACCGCTGCAGCCTTAGCCCCTTAAGTGAACTCACTCCATCCTCTGCTTCCCTAGGGGCTTTTTTTACGATCAAGACTCGCACCTCCGATCAAGCCTGTGCCGATGGCTATTCTGGGCCGGCTTCCTTATTTTGCTGGTCCTCCTGGTTTTGCCCGATCAATGCGATCAAAGCGTCTTGGCGCGCCGTGGACAACTGACGAAACTGCTGCAGCAGCTCGAGCTCGTTGAGCGACAGCGCCGCCTTGTCAGGTGCGATCAGTGAATCACCCGATGCTCCGTCCTGAGTCATGCTGCGGTCCAGCCGGCTGACGATCGCCCAGTTCATGCTGTGCCCATCGTTTTCCGCCACCTCGGCGATACGCTCGCGCATGTTTTCCGGTAGGCGCAGGACGAATTTGTCCGCCGATCTGGCAAGAATCCCGAGTTGTTTAAACATCCCTGTCTCCGTGAGGCTGTTGGTCGTGGCCAAGCACCGTTTGATGTCCTTCAGCCTGTGCCATCGCCTTCTGATTAAGCCAGTGGCAGCTCTGTTCGCTGATCAACCCGCAATTGAGCAGGCTCTGAAAGTAGCCCAAGGCGCCCAGCAGGGCCTGATCGAGCGCATTGCGGCTGGTTGAGGCTTTCATTTGGTTCAGGTATTCCTGCGCGTGTCGAATGGCTTCGGCTTCGTTGGCAGGAGGGGTATAATCGTCGCAGCTCATCGTTTCGGTCCCGTCAGGCCGGAAGGCCATGGCTAGTGGATCGTTGCGAGTGTCAGGTACACGAGGGTGGGCAACACACGTTGGCGGCTAGCGCTTGTGGAACACAGCCGCGAGCCAGAACGGCAAGCCGAAGTGGCCTTTAGCCAGCTTACAGTATCTGACTGAAGGCATCGACTGATACCGATCGGATGTCGAGTGTCAGGGAACGCACCATCCGCTAAAGAACTGTCTGTATGAACAGTATAAAGCAAGATCCGATGGCAAAGAAGCCCTCTTCGCCGCCTCCTTTGACGAGCTACGTCCAGCTGGGCATGCGCCTGCAGCGCGCGATCAACGGCCCAGGATTGGCTAATCCCCTACTGCCGTAAAATAGCAATGAAAGAAAATTGGCGCCAGAAAATAACCATATAGCCGTTTTTTTCGCGAGATTGGTGGTACGGTAGGTGGTACTCGCGATCGGCATCGCCGATCTTCCTCGAGGAGTAGAAGTGCCAGATATTCACGATGTGCTCAGTCACCTGAGCCCCCCTATAAAACATCACCTGGAACAACACAGCGAGCGGTTCACCCTGCGTTTGTGTGATGAGCGGCTTGGCATTGAGGCGGTGCGCAATCTCAATTTGCAGGAGTTTTTGAACAAGTCGCAATTTCGCACCATCGTGCTTTATGCTGTCAATGTACTGCGCAGCAAAGGCTCACACGTAGAGCTCGCTGTATTGCTGCATTGGGACTGAGCTTGTACGTGCTCGGTCCGCCATCTCTGATAAGGAAGCTCACAGCACCTCCAGCCGAAATACTTCAAGCGGATGGAGTCTCGTTCTGGTCGAAATGGGGCCAGGTACGTGCCTAGGAACTAAGCCAGCTCGCTTGATACCGAATACATTGCCTGCACGGTAGTCGATTGTGCTTTTTGGGGCGTTCATCAACGGTCAGGCGGGGAATAGACAAAGCTTTTCCAGGAGAATCGCCGCGGTAATCCGGTCGGCGACCGTGTCTTCCCACATACAAGGTTCACGTCCATATTCAGGCTTGCCGAGGCGTCAGCATTTGCAAATCGAAGAAAGGCCACTATGGTGCTCAAGGTATTTCGTGACAGCGGACTATACGGCTTGATTTTGTACACCCATGGAGCCTGGACGGTGGCCTAGATATCAGCGCCTGGGAGTCGGGTCGTCGCTGGTCCTTGGCATGCTCGTGGCTGTTTGCCGTAGGCTACGCAGCGGCCAAGTATCGTCAATAGAAAAAGGACAGGCGTAAGCTAAGCAAGGAAAGATAACTGGGTATTAATTCTGGTCTATACATCCCAACCTAGGGCCGCCGCTGCGCCCCTTGTCATGATTGACCGCGCAGGCCTACCGAATCGAGGCCGCCGATAGCGCCGCAGACGTCGAAGTGGAACATAGACGGTGCGGGGCCAAATCGTACTCGCGGTCATATCGCACTGGGAAAAGGCGCTGGTGAATCATTGCCTGCGCCACTGAAGCAGCCGGTGCCCGTGTGGCCATGCAGCCCGCTCGCGGCCATGGCGTACAGGCTCAGCGAGCCGAAAATCACAACCAGCAGGGTCTTCATGGCTAGCCCCGATGGACAACATAATGGCTTCTGGATGCATCAGAGAGGCCAGGCGAAGATACGTTCCAGCGCCGAGCCCTATTTTCCGATCTGACAGGTTTGATTGCGGATAGATGAAAAAGACCAGCGTGCCGCGTTCTAATGCTGCTATGCGAGGCCAATCCACACCTCCCGCAGGTTTGAATGCCTAGGCACTCTAGAGCTTGAACCGTCCAACCAAGGTATTGAACGATATCGCCAATCTCGACAGTTCCTGGCTCGAAGCATTGGTCTGATGGGCCCCCGCAGCTGTCTGAGTGGACAGATCCTGGATATTGACCAGATTGCGGTCCACTTCCCGGGCGACCTGCGCCTGTTCCTCTGCCGCGCTGGCAATGACCAGGTTACGCTCGTTAATCTGGTGGACGCCTTCGCTGATTCGCTCCAGCGCAAGCCCTGCTTCCGTGGCCAGTGCTTGGGTGCTCTGCACAAGGGTACGGCTCTTGCCCATTGCTTGTACTGCTTCGTCCGCGCCGTTACGCACCCGTGTGATCATTGCTTCAATCTCGCCTGTCGATGATTGGGTGCGGTGAGCCAGCGCACGAACCTCATCAGCCACCACGGCAAACCCCCGACCTTGTTCGCCTGCTCGTGCGGCCTCAATGGCCGCGTTCAATGCCAGCAGGTTGGTCTGCTCGGCAATGCCGCGGATGACTTCAAGGACTTTGGTGATGTCATGGATCTGTCCGGCCAACGATTCCACGCACTGGGTGGAGTCCGTGATCTCCACCGTTACAGTGTTAATGGCCGCAACTGCCTGCTTTACCTGCTGCTGGCCCTTCAGGGCGTCTTCAGCAGTTTGGCTGGAGATCTGCGAGGTGCTGACCGCGTTACGCGCCACTTCCTCAACGGCGGCCGTCATCTCGTTTACTGCCGTCGCGGCTTGCTGAATCTCATCGTTTTGGGTGACCAGGCCGCGCGTACTGTTTTCCGTGACGGCGGTGAGCTCCTCCGCTGCAGAGGCCAGTTGGTCCGAAGCGTCGGCAATTTGCTGGACGGTGCCTTTGAGGTTGTGCTGCATGTCGGAGAGAGACCGCAGCAGCTGTCCGGTCTCATCAGTACCGCGCACTTCAATGTCCTGGGTCAGGTCGCCCTGGGCGACTCGACCAGCCCCTTCCACCGATCGATAGATCGGACGCGTGATCATGGCGGTCACCACCATGCCCAAGGCCACAGCGCACAGGATGGCGATCAGGCAACCCACGATCAGCACCCAGGTGACCTGTACCTTGGTGCTCGCGGCAGCCTGGATAGTCTCGTTGGCCTGACGGGCATTGGATGCCACCATGATCTTGATTTCGTCAACAGTCTTGCGATACGCCGGCAATACGTTGCTGGCGGTGATTGTTCGGGCTTGTTCGATGTCACCTTTTCTCAGCGCAGCAAGAGCAGCGTCGGCCGTCATGATATAGGCAGGCCAGTCGCGTTCAAAGTCATCACCCGCAGCTCGCTCGTCTGATTCCAATGGAGTTGCACGGTAGATCTTGAATGCTGATTCGGCTTCAGACTGATTGTCGCGATACGACTGGATCACAGCGTTTATGTCATCCGAGCTGGCGTGTGCTGCAGTGAGCACGATGGCCTTGAAAAGGTCGCGGTTGGTGGCAATGGCATTTGCCTTGATGGTATCGGTTTTCTGAATCGAGACGAGATTGTTACTGGTGATGTCCTCCATCTGGCTATATAGCTTGGCGATACCCGACTGCCCTAGGGCTGCCACAATCACAGTGATCAGTGAGCACAAACCGAATGCGAGCAGCAGCTTGGACTTCAGTTTGAGATTGGCTAGCCAGGACATGGGCGGGACTCGAAAATAGGTAAGTGATTGATTACTTCAAGGCTATCGGCGTGGTGAAGACGAACTTGAAGCAGTGCCGCAGACTCTCCTTTGAAGCAGAAGAACCCTGGCCTTAGCCCATATACAGTTAACACCAGCGCAGAATTGACCCAGTTTCCGAATTTTGCTTACCTAGGCTTCTATCCTGCGCACTCTTATCTTCGCTGGATATGTACCGTTCTTATGGATTTTGGACGAGGTGGGAGCCTATTACACCGAAAAGTTCGGTAAATTGGCCACTCAGGTGCGTTCGCTGGGCGTTTTTTGTTGCTAGCTAGCTAGCTAGCCAGCAGGCGCAGCGAGTCAAGTCAGCCGCCGGTGATAAGCTATGGACCTTGATCGCGAACATGGGTACCCGGATCTCCGGAAAGATCATAGACCCCAAAGACACCCTCGAAATCCTGCAATAGATGTCCGATCCCGAGTACCTGCCACAAATGTGTGGCATGGTGCGTCAGGCGGACATGATGGGATCCACTCGGGAAGAATCGGACAGTCTGAGCCTGAAGAATCTAAAAAGTCAGTATAGAGGATGTGCAGCAGCTGCAGAAAGGTAAAAACATCATCTTGTTCAAGGGCGAAGTGATTCGAGGCAGCTCCCTGTACACCGATGATGTTAACAAGCTTCCCAAAGAGGCCATTCAAATCAACCGCTTTCTCGAGGTTGCCCTGCCGGAGCTTAAGATCTTATTGGCCGGAGCGCCTGCTAAGGTACGGCGTAGCTACCCAAAAGCAGAACGGGTGCAGCGGATCCTGTATCACTTGGGCCATGAAGCCAGGTCGAGCAGGTCTGAAGAACCTGGTGCTGACAACGTGGTGCATCTTGGCTGTTCACATTAGCTAGATATCCGACTAAGCTTAAACTTTGTTAAGAGGTTCGCTATGTCTGCAACCACCTATGGCATTCGTGCTGTCAAAACACACCTGTCTCAGCTCGTCGAGGATGCTCTGGCAGGACATGAGGTCATCATTGCCCGTAATGGGCACCCCTTGATTCGTCTGGAGGTCATTGGAGATGCCCGCATCAAAAAACCTCGCATTGGTGGGCTGAAAGGTCGCACGTTTGATGACGCCGCGTTTGACTCAATGGGTGCCGAGTTGGCGGACCTGTTTGAGGGTAAGGTGCGAAATACCTTTTAGATACGCATCTGCTGGCTTGGGCAATGATCGATTCGCCCGAGCTCTCAGCGCGCGCGCGAACCATCATTCAAGAGCCGACGAATATTCTCTATTTCAGTGTGGCTAGCCTCTGGGAGCTGGCGATAAAGGGGCGTGTGGAACAGGTGGGTATAAGCGCGGCAGAGCTGCGAGATGAGCTCCTTGCAGCAGGGTATGAAAAGCTTCCAATAACCGCTGTGCATGTTTTGGCTGTGGCGAATCTACCTGCTATCCATCGAGACCCATTCGACCGGCTACTCGTTGCAGCAGCAGCTAGCTACCTTGGAGGCATGACGTTGCTTACCCATGATGCTACCGTTGCGCAATACGCGGCTACCATCATACAAGTGTGATTGCCTGCTTGATCGATGGATTCTTGTGACGGGTGTTGGGGTAATTGCTAGGCATAGCCTTTGTGAGCTGCGCTATCGTCATCGTCATCGTCATCGACAGCATAAGCCCTTGAGCCCTTGCCTCCCGGCATCTCAATCGCATGCCTCGCAGAGAGGTTTCAAACGTTGGCAGTCCGGAAAGGTTGTCTTGCGCGCGTGGAGGGCTGGATAATTCTGGGACAAGTAGCCATTTGGGACTGCGGCGACGTGAACTGCCGGCAGGGTGCGCGCCACGGCTATTGAATCGCGCACACGGATAGTATGGTGCGCTGCACCGCTGAGCTTGGCGGCCAGACTTCATCCCACTCCTAAAATCGCCAGGTGCAGTTCACGCAACGGCAATACCCGCTTGGCGGCTCCCAGTTTGATCGCTTCCTTAGGCATACCGAAGACCACGCAGCTAGCCTCATCCTGGGCCACTGTATTAGCTCCCGCATTGAACATTTCTTTTAGGCCTCGTGCGCCATCGTCGCCCATGCCGGTCATGATGATACCGCTGGCATTACGTCCAGCGAATTTCGCGACCGAGCGAAACAGCACGTCCACTGAGGGACGATGCCGGTTGACCAGCGGACCGTCTGACACCTCCACATGGTAAAACGCCCCGCTGCGCGTCAGCATCATGTGCTTGCCGCCCGGTGCGATCAAAGCCAATCCAGGCAGTACACGGTCATTGTGGCGCGCCTCGCGAACCTCAATATGTGACAGGCTATTAAGCCGCTCAGCAAACGACGCCGTGAATTTTTCTGGCATGTGCTGGACGATAACGATGCCGGGACATACTCGCGGCAATAGGGTCAGCACCGCTTCCAGTGCTTGGGTACCACCCGTGGATGTGCCCAGCGCCACGATGCGCTCGGTGGTCTGGCTCATTGCCGACCCCGCTCCCGGCGCCAGCATGACGTCAGCGTCACTCTTAAGTGCCGGCTCAAGTCGTGCACTTACGACGCGTCGTCCCAGATTACCGACATTGACTACGGCCGCTGCACGAATAGCTGCGGCAAACTCGGCAGCCATGTCCAGTAGAAAATTCTTCACCCCGCCACTGGGTTTGGCAATGATATCAACTGCCCCGGCCGCCAGCGCTTGCAAGGTTGTTTCCGCGCCCTTAGCGGTGAGTGATGAGCAGATCAATACTGGCGTAGGCCGCTCGGCCATGATTTTTTTCAGAAAAGTGATGCCGTCCATGCGGGGCATTTCTACGTCCAGTACGATTACGTCCGGCCACTCGCGGGCCATTTTTTCCATTGCAAACACTGGGTCCGAGGCGACCGCTACAACTTTAATGTCGGGGGTTTTTTCCAGAATAGCCAGCAATACCTGACGTACCACGGCAGAATCGTCGACTAGCAATACCTTGATTTTCTTCATAATGGCCTTCAGCAGTGTTCAATGGAGTGTAGCGGACCCAAACGTTGCCGCTCCAGGTATCAAAAAAAACATTGCGATGTCCTGCCCCACCCAAATCAACGGCAACAGGTTGCAGATTAAGGCGAGTCGCGTGTTCACAGGCAGCGGTGATGTTATCGCGCGCCACATTGCTGCCGGCTAAGTCGTGCCGCTGGCCAGGAAACATCTCTCCGCCACCGAAGAGTTTCAACTGAAATTCCTGAAGGCGCTCACCATGGCGGTTTACCTGCAGCTGGAATAGCTCAAACGCGTCGTCTATATACTTGCCGTCAAGGGTACCAGTGCACTTGGCCCGGGTTGGTAACATGCAATGACTCATTGCGCCAATCTTAAGCTCGGGATGCCAAAAGGTCATGGCCACACAGGAACCTAACACCGTGCGCAGTCGGGTAAAATCTTCACAGAAGTAGAACCTGCCCGGTTCCACGAACACCTCGACAGCGCCCGGTGGCATTTTCACGGTTTGCGGTAAATAGAAGGTGCAACTAACGTAAGGGCGTCACTCACGCCGTTGAGACTCTCGGAGTGGCTTACTATGAAATAACCGCCGGGTTTGAGCAGAGGCAACAGGCGCGTGACCACTTCACGTTTGGTAGCAAGATCGAAGTAGATCATCACATTGCGCAGAAAAATTACTTCAAACTCGCCCAATTGCGGCAACGCCTCGTTGAGATTTATTTGAATGAAGTTGACACGGCTTCGCAATCCCCTATCGATCAATAACGTTCCCGTTTGAGGACCCGTGCCTTTTAGGCAGTATTTGAGTAGTAGCGATTGCGGTAAACCGGATGCACGCTCCATTGAATAATGACCCGTGCGAGCCTGAGCCAGTACCTGTGTGCTAATGTCCGAACCGATGATCTCCCATGGAGTGCTGCCAAGCCCTTCGGCCAAAATCATAGCTAAGCTGTAAGCTTCTTCGCCTGAAGAGCTGGCGGCACTCCATAGACGGAATGTGCGCCCCGGCCGCACCAATGGCAAAACTTGGCGCGTGAGAAAATCGAAGTGTTTAGGTTCGCGAAAGAAATAGGTTTCGTTGGTGGTCAACAGATTCAACGCTACCTGCAACTCATTAGTGTTGTGCGGTGCCATGATCCATTTGAAATACTCTCCGTAGCTTTCGATCTGATAATACTTGAGCCGCTTGAACAGGCGACCGGCGACCAAGGCCTTTTTAGACGTGGAAAGGCTAATACCGGCCGCTCGGTACAGCCATTCGCGGAACTGATCGAATTCACGCTCTTTCAGTCCACTCCCTGGCTCCATTATCACATTGGCTCTCCAATATCGTAGGCACTGCTGAGTTGCGCCATCTCATCGATTGACAATACCTGATGCACCTTCAGAACGATGATGAACTTGCCATCGACTTTAGCCATGCCATCGATGAAATCGGTACGAACGCGTGCGCCGAAAGCGGGAGGTGGCTCGATATTAGCTGTGGGTATGTCCATCACCGCCGACACGGAATCAACCAACAAACCGATGTCCTGACCTTGCCCTTCAGTGTCCCGCGCTTCGATGATCACTATGCAACTGCGTCGGGTAATGACCGAAGGCGGCCAGCCAAAGCGTGCTGATACGTCTACCACAGGGACGACCGCGCCGCGTAGATTAATTACCCCTCGCACGAATGAAGGCATCATCGGTACGACGGTTTCAATGCCGTGCTCGATGATTTCCTTGATGCCCAGAATAGCAATGGCAAACATCTCACCAGCCAAGAAAAATGTCAGGTACTGACCTGGCTGCACCGAGGATTCTACTTGGGTAGTGGTTATGATCGAGCCCATACTGCTCTCCTGTTTAGCTGAGCAAGTTTTAGAAACGTGTAAAATCACGCTCATCCGGGCCAGTGTTCTTATGAGGGAGCACAGAGCCAAGCGTTGTCGGGGTCTGGCGTATGGGTACGAAGTTGCCACTGCTACGTCCGGTAGGTGGTTTGGGGGAGGCTTGATGTGGGACAGTTGTCGTGCCATTGACGGTAAAAAAGCTCATAGCCTCCTGCAGTTGCTCAGCCTGGCTGCTCATCTCTTCAGCGGTAGCCGCTAATTCTTCACTGCTTGATGCATTCTGCTGGGTCACTTGGTTGAGTTGGGTCATCGCGGTATTGATCTGCGCCACACCGGATGCCTGCTCTTCAGACGCTGCACTGATTTCTTGGACCAGGTCCGAGGTCTTATTGATCGAAGGCACCATTTCATTCAGCAGCCGCCCGGCCCGCTCGGCCATTTCCACACTACTTGTAGATAGCTCGCCAATCTCCTGGGCGGCCACTTGACTCCGTTCAGCCAGTTTTCGGACTTCAGCGGCCACTACTGCAAAGCCTTTGCCATGTTCACCGGCCCGTGCGGCTTCGATGGCGGCGTTGAGCGCCAATAGATTGGTCTGATAGGCGATGTCGTCAATGATGCCGATACGCTGGGCAATTTTTTTCATTGCAATGACGGTTTGTTGCACTGATTCTCCGCCGTCAGTAGCCTCCCGTGCGGCCTTGCTAGCCATGCCATCAGTGACGCGTGCATTGTCGGTATTCTGGTTGATACTCGCACTCATCTGCTCGATGGAGGCGCTGGTTTCCTCGACACTTGCGGCTTGCTCGCTAGT
Organism: Pseudomonas sp. HR96; assembly: GCF_034059295.1. Classification (NCBI taxonomy): domain Bacteria; kingdom Pseudomonadati; phylum Pseudomonadota; class Gammaproteobacteria; order Pseudomonadales; family Pseudomonadaceae; genus Pseudomonas; species Pseudomonas sp. HR96. The sequence goes on along the minus strand of NZ_CP139142.1, from coordinate 45,717 downwards.
GGCTTGGCTCATAGACTGGGCCGTTGCGCTAACCTGCTCGGAGGCGCTCGCGAGGTTATCGGCGGCATTACGAACCTCTCCGATAATGTGCGACAACTTGCCCACCATGTTTTGCATGGCACTCAGCACCATGCCGGTTTCATCCTTGGAGGCGACTTGAATATGGACATTCAAGTCGCCTTCGGCCAACTGCATCGCGACACCGGCGGCATGGCGCAAAGGGCGGGAGATGATTCGCGAAACAAACAGGGCCAGTATCACGCCCACCAATAGGGCGGCGATCAATGCCCCAATGATCGATACACGCGCATCGATATACAGCTGGTTACCACGCTGATTGGCAGCAGCAGCGCCCGCATCGTTAAGCTCTACCAGCTTCTGCAAGTCCCCGATGGCAATGTCGAATGTCTGCTTAGACTCACCTTTGATCAGCGTGCGGGCCTCATCAGTGTGGTTTTGCCGGGACAGATCGATCAGAGTCTTGCTGATCGCCAGGGAAGCCGCCCAGTCCCGCTCAAACGTGTCATAGATAGCTTTTTCTTCAGGAGAAGAAATTAGCTTCTGGTACGTCTCACGGCGAATGTCCACCTCTTTCCGGATATCGGTCGCTTCTTGCTCCAGCGCTGTTTGCTCAGCTGCCGTACTAGCTAGTATATGGCGCATCTCCTTGGTGCGGTAATAGGTCAGGTAAAAACGCAGCGCCGACGCAGCGCGCAAGGACGGCATCCAGTTGTCGCGGATGTCAGTAGAACTTTGGTTCACCTGCCCCAGCTGGATGATCGCGAATACTCCCATGGCCGTTGTCAGGGCTAGCACAATCAAGAAAGAAGTGATCAGCTTGGTAGCAATTCTAAGATCGTAAAACCATTTCATTGAGTAGTTTCTCCATGCGAATTGCGATTGCCGCCTTGGCGGTTACTCAGTCCGAAGTTGCCGGCAATGTACACTCGGCGTTTTGGCCCAGCTGTGCAAACAGCGCGGGTATATCCAGAATCAGGGCGACCACACCACTGCCCAGAATGGTAGAACCGCTGATGCCACGCAGGCCGTTGAACAATGGGCCTAACGGTTTAATAACGGTTTGCAGTTCGCCATACAGTGCATCGACAACTAAGCCGGCCTTCTGCTCGCCGTAGCGCACCACCACTACGTTTTCGCGCACACCCGTGCTACCACCGTGGCTGAAGTAGTCACGCAGCCACACTAGTGGCAGAACTTCGCCGCGCAGGTCCAAATGGCCGCAGTCACGGGCGTGATGATGGTCACTGTCATCCAACTCAAGGCACTCCTGCACCATGTCCAGCGCAATGACGTAGCTGGATCGGCCGACGCCTACCTGAAAACCATGAATAATCGCCAGGGTCAGCGGTAGACGAATGCGAATGTGCGTGCCCTGCCCGGGCTGGCTGTTGATATCGATACTGCCGCGCAGCAGGGTAATGTTGCGCTTGACCACGTCCATGCCCACCCCTCGGCCTGAGAGGTTGGTCACCACCTCGGCGGTAGAGAAGCCCGGCTCGAATATGAGGTTGTAGACCTCCGAGTCGCTAAGGGTGGACGTAGCGCTAATTAAACCCCGCTCCACGGCCTTTTGCAGAATGCGTTCCCGGTTCAGGCCGGTACCGTCGTCGATGATGTCTAGTACGATGCTGCCTGAGTCGTGAAAGGCATTGAGCCGCAGAGTACCTTTGGGTGGTTTGCCGGTCGCGACCCGTACTGCGGGTGCCTCGATACCATGGTCCATAGCATTGCGCAGCAGATGCATGAGCGGATCGCCGATTTTCTCTACCACCGTCTTGTCGAGTTCGGTTTCGGCACCGCTGATCAGCAGCTCGATATCCTTGCCTAGCTCCTGGCTTACATCGCGCACGACTCGGCGAAAACGGTTGAAACTCTCGCCAATGGGAACCATGCGAAGCTTTAACGCTCCGTCAAGAATTTCTTCTACTAGGTCGGAGACGGCAGACGCCGACTCCAGCAACGGTGCGTTCGCTGCGCCACGCGCCAGTAATTGGGTGCCAGCGGTAGCGATTACTAATTCGCCCACCAGATTGATTAATTCATCAAGCTTGTCGGCTTCGACGCGGACAAAATGGCTTTCCTTCTGTTTTTTTGCGCGCGAGCCAGTTTGCTTATCTAGTGCGGACTGCACCACCGATGGTTCGACCAAACGTTGCTCAATGAGAATCTCACCAAGGGGCCGGGCCATACCTTCGCTTGCGGCAACTCTGTCGCGCTGCATATCCAAGCTGCTTTGCAATTCGAGCGGTGTTAGCGCGCCGCATCGGGTCAAGATGTCGCCCAGGCGTTCAGGCCCTTCGGGTAGTGCCTCAATCAGTTGCTGGTACTCGTAGATCTGGCTGTGTGGCGCAAGGACATGGATCTGGCAGTCGTCCCGTACAAAGTCAAAAACCTCGACGATGGCCGCGCGGCTGGCGTCGGAGGCGAAGTCAATCTCGAACCCTAAGTAACAGCTCTCAGCGTCCACATCGTCCAAGCCTGGCATTGCGTCTGCGAGGGTGATGATGTGTTCAATGCGGCCTAGAGTATTGAGATAGCGCAAGAACGAAAGCGGATCCATACCGTTACGATAGACATCGCGGCCAAAGCGGAGAGAGATGTGCCACAGTTCGGAGGCGACGCCACCCGAAGCAGTGATAGCTTCGGTGTGGAAGTTCAGTGGAGCTGTAGTCGTGACTACCGAGTTTTCCCGGTAGTGATGCAGGCGTTGGGTGAGGTCGGCCTCGCGCGCCATTGCCGCCGCATCCAGGGTTTTTCCTTGGCTGGCGACCACTTCAACAAGTTCGAGCAGGTGATCGGCGCTCGCCAGTAGTAGCGCCACCAGTGTGGCTTCTACTGGGAATGCACCCTCGCGCAAGCGGTCGAGAACGTCCTCAACAATATGGGTAAAGCCGACGATAGGTGTCAGTCCGAACAGTCCCGCCGACCCTTTGATGGTATGGGCCGCGCGAAAGATGGTCCCGAGGATATCGCCCTCGTCGGATTCGTTCTCCAAGCGCAGCAACGCAGCCTCCATATCTTGTAGCAGCTCTCGGGCTTCTACGATGAATGTCTGTTGAGCCTGGTACAGATCGAATGTCACAGTGAATTCCTTGTACTTTTTAAAGTACAGCGGTCAGTGGTCTGCGCTGAAGAGCACCAACGGATCGCCAAAATAAGTGGCTAGATCGCACAATTCGAAGGTATCCAGTACGGACTGGCTATGGCATTTCAAATGCAACCTACTCCCGTTACGCAGGGCCTCGCGTTTGGCTAGCATCAGCAATTGCACCCCTGCAGCATCCATCTCGGTTACCTGAGACAGGTCGATCGCAATATCGCCCGCCGAACTCAGTAGTGGCAGTAGCCGCGTGCTCCAATCAGAGGCGGTGTAAATTGTCATTTCACCGGCGATGACAAGTACAGGCGTGGCAAGTGTCATGGTCGAATCTCTCTGCAGGCGACGGGGAAACTTCAGGGCAGGATCAATTTAGCAACTGCCGCGAGCATTTGTGCTGGCTGAAAAGGCTTGACCACCCAGGCGCGCGCGCCGGCGTCTTGACCTTCACGTTTTTTATGATCTTGCGACTCGGTTGTGAGCATGATGATCGGTGTGAACCTGTAGTTGACCAACTTTTTAGCTTCTTTGACAAAGGTTATGCCATCCATATTTGGCATGTTCACGTCGCTAATGATCAGATGAATTTTTTGCCCATTGAGCTTGCCCAGAGCATCTTTTCCATCACTAGCCTCGATCACATCGTAGCCAGCACTCTTGAGTGCGATGCTCACAACTTGCCGAACGCTGCTAGAGTCATCCACCACTAATATGTTCTTCGCCACAGAAGGTCTCCTAGAAAAAAGTGATATCGTTGGACGGCGCGCTCGCCGTTTGTGTTGGCTGACCATTCGAGTGATGATTGGCTCGCTGCTCACTTGTGGCGTAGGTCTGCTCCATATCCTTCAGCCACGCCTGCGCATCGACCGCATCAAGCTGCCCGTCGGGACCGCAGGAGTTTTCCATGCGCACGTGCAAGGCGGTCATGTTATCGCGAACATGCGAGAGAATTTGGCTGACTCGATCTTGGAACTGCAACGTCACCAGCAATTCGTCGACTTCATTGCCTATACCGATACTTTCTGACTGAAGTAGTCCAGCGGCGTCAGATAGACGGCCAGTGACCGTTTTAAAACGGTCAATGACGCAGTGAATCGTAGCTTCGGAATTGCTTATCGAACTGTTGTCACTTTCCGTTGTCCTTCCTGCTGCCTGCACCAATTGAGTGATCGCAGCATTGATAATGTCGACATTGGTCGACATTTTGTGCCCGGTCTCGCTTGACTGACTGGAGAGCGTTCTTACCGCATCGGCAACAACGGCAAAGCCACGTCCGGCCTCGCCCGCGCGTGCTGCCTCGATAGCCGCATTTAGAGCCAGCAGGTTGGTCTGCTGTGCAATCGCTCTCACTTCTCCGGCCATGGCCCGCAGGTCGTTGGTATATGCGGTCAATTCGTGAACCTGATGGAGCATCTGGACACGGCTGATTTGGCTGGACTTTAACGTATTGAGGACCTGCATCAGCTCGTTTTCGCTTTGCGCCAATGCCGCAGATACACCATCTTCATGGTTGCCGGCCATATCGCCAGCTGCAGCCTGAGACGCGTTGACAGTCTCTTTAACGCGGGTTGACAATCCGCAGAAACGATTGCTGAGCTCAACGATGGCCTGCTCTGTTTGTGAACGAGAACTTTCTATTTGGCGAGTCCAAATTGGAATAGCCAGTAAATAGACAGCCTCCAGCCCGTGATCGGCCAATTGAGCAGTTTTTTTACGCTGAGTCTTGGCCTCCACCGGACTAGGTCTGACCGGATGCCGAAGCATTGCGTTACGCACCTTTGAGCCGGCAGCAAGGCCAGCAAGCAAGGCAATTACAAGCAACCCGACGGCAAAAGCCAGCTGAGTGGTCCCAGTGCCAATGAGCCATAGCAACAGGCTGTCGCCCAGTACTGCCACAGTCAACGTAGCCAGGATAACCGGCGCGGCCCATACGATAGCTGGAACAGAAGCATAGGGGGGGGCAGAGGTAGGCATTCGTCTTCCTTGTGACCACGAAAAGGATCATATGGGAGTGTTCGTAGTATTTGTCTGCCAAAAATTGGCTAGCTTTAGGAAATCTTTAGATAAACGATAGACGGTAGGTGGCAATATGCAAGGGATGCCGCTGCCGTGAAAGCATATTATTCGTCGCCGAAAATTTTTCGGATCGCCGCTGATAAATCTTTAATTTTTCTCGAGAACCACATAGTGGGAAGATTATTAGCTATTGAGCTATATGTTTTTATATGGTCAACAGAGTACATAACACCTAAAATTATCTTGCTGTAGTTAACTGTGTATACGTAGAAACTGAAGATAACAAAACTATTTTGCCGTTATAAATAGTTGCATTTACTTTAATAATTAAACCATGGAAGCTTCAGGCTGGTGTGTTGGATGCGATTATAATGCTATAGTATGACCCCTACATTTTATCACTAATACTATGTTCAACTCCTTGAAATGCTTTATCTATCATTTTTAGATTGGTAGGGTGAGACTGTTGCATGCGCGCGAACATTAGATTATTACTGCTTGGCGACTTTCTGTCACATTTCTTTGGTATTTGGTAGCCCTATTCACAGAGCAAATAATCTGCGACGGTCGGATATCGAGCTGAAATTCAGTCGACCAGGTAAACAGTGGCTGTGGCTACTGATTTGCTGTAGCGCTGCAAAAAAAAGCTGAGCGCGTAGAACTCGCTGGCAAGAAGATCTGCATCGTCGTCCAGCAAACACGTTCAGTATACACAATGTTTTCTTCGAGCAAGCTCTGAGGAGTTTAGAAACCTCGTTTCCCTTCTGCCATTGCGGGGTCATAATCGGCTTGACCAGGAAGGCGGGCTGTTTACCTTTACGCTGAGTGACAGCAAGCTGGGCATTCAGTCGGCCAAGCCCATCAGCGTGCACGAGTATCTCAATCCAGTGGAGTTTCGCGTCAGCGTTCTGCATGCTGTCGAGGAGCTGCGCGGCAAAGGATCGCTCGTGGAGCTTTAAAATCAGCCTCACGTACTTTAGATGTGCCTGCCAAGAGTCCACTGTTGGCCAGCTTCACAATAACGATTGAATGGTCTGAATCATGGCCTTGACATCAAAAGGCTTGGCGACGATTTTCGTGAACAGCCCTGGTGTCGCTTGAGCCTGGTCGGCCGCTCCGCCCGTCATCAAGACAATTGACAGTTGATGGAAGACGGGGGTGCTCGGATGGCGATGGCCAGTTCCACCCCATTCATCATCGGCATCATGAAGTCAGTGATGACCAGGTCAGGCCGAACACAATCCAGCACTTTCACGGCGCTCACCGTCTTGACTACGGTGTAGTCTTCGTCCTCGAAAATGCATTCCAGAATCTCGGTGATGACGTATTCATCGTCAACGATCAGCAGCGTAGCCATTCTGTTAGTCCGTCAGTCTCTGTCCCCAGGTGATAGCGGCGCAAATTGGAGTGCTTTCAGCACCTTAGGTCACAACTGACCTGCCGCCATCCATTAGGAATGGATGAGAACGTTTGAGTTCCGGGCTGCTTTATGACGAGATGTTTGAAAACGGGACTGGACGCGTCGGCGTCAACGGCTTGGGATGTCGCTAGGATCCTGGAAGCTCAATAGCGCGAGCGAGCCTTGAATAGCTGATGACGCTGGACGATCCTGATGGATTCGGCTACACCTGTAGATACACCTTCATGGTGTATTTTGACTAGCAGAACTTGCCTTCACGCCCTCACCACCCCCGAGGGCTTTTTTCTGATTCAGCAATGGCCCTTGTCGCTCAGCTCCACTGCGAGTTTGGCCGCCTCGACGTCGTCCACACAGTAATACTCCACGCCATCCTCATCCGTCACTCGGAACACTTCCGACACGCCGGGCTCCCGGTATTGGGCTGGAATCTCTTCGCCTTTGAGTTTCTTTACGGCGATGGCCATTTTTTTCCAAATCCCTTTGTGAAACGCGTTATGCCCTGGGGGCATTGGAACCGGGCTGGTTGTAGTCAGCTACCGAGACCAGAAGACTGCTTAGAAACCCAAATTCACTGGCAGGCAGTGCCAGTGGTTTGAAGTCCAGATCCAGCAGCGTGATGCCATCCATCATCGGCTCGTTGCAGGGCGTTGCGCCAAAAGCGTTGGCCAGAGAAGAATCGTCAGGCCCGAAATAGACGATGGTTTCGGCGGTCAGCGTGTCCACAGCCAGACGGTAAGGATCTTGTCCGATAAGACAGGCCTGGTAACGCATGATCCTCAAACGTTTGAGCTCCTTGAACACCTGCTCGCCGTGCCCCAACCGTCTGCAAAACCAACTGCTCATCATTTCAACCCATCTGTTCTTTGAAGGTAGACACTTCTGTCACGCAGATCGTTTCAAAGTGCCATCATTATTCATTGATGACTCTGATCTTTGGGCGTTCGAGGCCCTCATTTGGTACCCTGACAGACTGTTTTGCTGATTCTCAAGCCTGGGCACATCGCCGTCAGGAGGCCCCTTGTCCGAACATCCTATTCCCAGTGTGCACCCTTCACTTCAGCAGGCGCTCGATAATTGCGCCCAGGAGCCCATTCGTACTCCCGGCAGTGTCCAGCCTCAGGGTTTTGTGTTGGCTATCGAAGAGCCCGGCATGGCCGTTCTCCAGGTCAGTGAAAACCTGCCTCAGTGGCTAGGTATCGACGTCGAAGAGCTCCTGGGCCAGAGGCTCAGCCAGTTGGTCGAGCACGGCGAGGCCCTGGTCGATCGGCTCGAGGAACTAGAGGAGGACGAGTCCCATCCCTACCACGTCGCTGATGTGAAATTCCTGGTCGGTCAGCATCGCAATCTGCCAGTGGCCATGATGCTGCACCGTCATGATGGGCTGCTGATCGCCGAATTCTACCGCCCCAATGATCGAGTGGTCACTCACAGCCGTCTGTATCCTATGGTGAGATCGTTCATCAGCCGCTCCTCTGACATCGAAAGTGTCGACCAAGTCTGTGAGCGCGCCGCCCGGATCATCAAACGTCTGACCGGCTTCGGCCGGGTCAAATCCTATCGTTTCGATGAGGCGGGTAACGGCCTGGTCAACGCCGAGGTACTGGATGACGGCTACCCAAGCTATCATGGTCTGTGCTTCCCGGCCTCAGACATTCCGGCCCAGGCCCGGGCGCTGTACTGCACCAATCGCATCCGCGTCATCGAGGACGCCAACTACATGCCGGCCAGGCTGGTTCCTTCCCTGAATCCGAAAACCGGTGAGGCGCTGGATCTGAGCTATGCCACGTTGCGCAGCGTATCGCCGGTGCATCTGCAATACATGCGCAATATGGAAACTCTGGCTTCGATGTCGATTTCCATCGTGGTGGAAGGCAAGCTGTGGGGGCTGATTTCCTGCCACCATGCCTCCGTGCACCCGGTCAGTTTCGAAACCCGAACGTCCTGCGAGCTGTTGGGTCGCGTGCTGTCGCTTCAGGTTGAAACCCGCGAAGCGCATGCGAAAAGCCAAAAAATGTTGGAGATCCGCCGACGGATCGTGAATCTGCTGTCCACCATTGCTGACCACGACAGTGTTCTGCTTGGGCTAAGAGCCGATCAGGACACGTTCATCGATTTTGCGGGAGCGTCCGGCGCGGCCGTAGTTTCAGGGTCAGGCTGTGACATCTATGGGCGCACACCCTCCAAGCTTCAGGTACAGGCGCTTGCCGAATGGTTATCTCATCGCCAGGAGCCCGAGTTTTTCCAGACCGACAACGCAGGTCGCGATATCCCAGACCTGCCGGCGATTGCAGAGGCTGCAAGCGGCGTCCTGGCCGTCTCCATCTCCGAGCTGCACTCGCATTACCTGATCTGGTTCAAGCCAGAGCAGACTCAGGTGGTCAACTGGGCAGGCAGGCCAGACAAGACAGTGAGTGATACCGGCTCGCTCAACCCAAGGCAGAGTTTTGAGCAGTGGCAGCAGGTGGTTGAAGGGTTTTCGACACCCTGGAGTGCCAGCGAGGCTGAAGGGGTCCAGGAGCTGCGCCTGGCCGTGCTCGGCATCGTGCTGCGCAAGGCTGAAGAAATGGCGCAGATGTCCGAAGATCTGGAAAAGACCAACAAGGAGCTCGAGGCCTTCTCCTACAGCGTGTCGCACGACCTGCGCGCGCCGCTGCGTCACATCGCGGGCTATGCCGAACTGCTGAATGACATGGAGTCGTCGACCATGACCGAACGCGGGCAGCGGTTTCTGGGCACCATCGAGACTGCGGCCAAGTTCGCCGGCAACCTGGTGGACAACCTGCTCAGCTTCTCGCAGATGGGTCGTTCCGCGATGCACGTCACGCAGGTGAATCTCACAGCGCTGGTAAACTCGATTCGCACCGAGTTGAAGCCTGACTTCGAGCAGCGCGAGGTGCGCTGGAATTATGCCAACCTGCCGACCGTCATCGCCGACCCGGCGTTTCTGCACCTGGCGTTGCGCAATTTGATCTCGAATGCGCTGAAATACTCACAGAACCGAGCAATCGCCACAATTGACATTGCGAGCGAGGAGCGAGCTGACGACTTCGTCATCAGCATCAAGGACAATGGCGTCGGCTTCGACATGAAGTACGTGGGCAAGCTGTTTGGCGTGTTCCAGCGCTTGCACCGCATCGAGGAATTTGAAGGAACGGGCATAGGGTTGGCCAACGTCCGTCGCATCATCGAACGCCATGACGGCTCGGTGTGGGCTCAGGGCGCGCTGGATGAGGGTGCCACGTTTTTCTTTACACTTCCTAAAAAATCACTCTATCCGGTCGCCGCGGTGGCCAGGGATTTGTCATGCTGAAACCGATCCTGCTGGTGGAAGACAATCCCCATGACTTGGAGCTGGCCCTTGTTGCCCTGGAGCGCACCCAGCTGGCCAATGAAGTGGTGGTAGTACGCGATGGTGTAGAAGCGTTGGATTACCTGTACTGCCGCGGCGAACATGCCGAACGGGAAAAGGGCAATCCGGCGGTGCTGCTGCTTGACCTCAAGCTACCCAGAATCGATGGCCTGGAGGTACTCGAGACCCTCAAGCGCGACGAGTCGCTGCGCAGCATCCCTGTGGTGATGCTGACTACCTCTCGTGAAGAAACGGATCTTCATCGCGCCTATCAATTAGGAGTGAATGCTTACGTGGTCAAACCGGTCGTATTCAAGGAGTTCGTTGGAGCCATCAGCGGCTTGGGCGTTTTCTGGGCCATTTTGAACGAGCCTCCTCCAGGGTCAATTCGGCGTACGCCGATCAAACCGGTTTAAACACCTATCTTCTGAGTGCCTGGTTTTCATGCTGCAAACGCCCATCAAATTGTTGCTCATCGAGGACAGCGTCAACGACGTAGAGCTGACGCTGTTGACCTTGGAAGCTAATGGATTGGTGATTAAGCCTGTGGTGGTGCACGATCATCACGGGGCAAAAATGGCGCTCGAGCGCCAGAAGTTCGATGCCATTTTGTGCGATTACCTCTTGCCGTCTTCATCGGGCATGGAGGTCTTCGATGTCGCCCAGGAAATGGCGCCGGCGACACCTTTCATCTTCCTCTCGGGTATGTTGGGCGACCAGCCGGCGGCCGAGGCGCTTCGCCGCGGGGCAAGTGACTACGTACTCAAGCAGAACCTGAAGCTGCTGCCCAAGACCCTCAGGCGTGCGGTAACTGAAGTCCAGGAACGAGAGCGTCGAGTCAAAGCTGAACTGGCTTTGGAAGAGGTGGAAGCCCGGGCGCGTCTGGCCATCGAAGCGGCCGACATGGGGGTGTGGGAGCTCAACCTGACAACGATGCAAGTGATCTGGGATGAACGTAGCAAGGCGCTGTACGAACTGCCCCCGAACACTGCGCTGGATCTTGAACAGGCACTTGACCGAACCCATCCCGATGATCTCAAAGCCCTCAGCGCTAAGGTTGACCGAGCGCTTCAGGCCGAGTCCAGCTTTACCGCTGAATATCGAATCGTGCTGCCTGGCGACCGGACCAAATGGATTTACTCCAATGGCCGATCTATGTTCAAGGACGGCCGATGTATCCGCTTTTCTGGTGTTATCCAGGACGTCACTGAACGCAAGCAGGCTAGTCGGGCCTTGGAAATGCACAACGAGGCCTTGGGTGAGCGAGTCGAGCAAAGAACCCGTGAGCGCGATCGTACCTGGGAGTTGTCCAAGGAGCTGCTGGCCGTCCTGCGTTTTGACATGACGCCTGTGGCGTTCAACCCCGCTTGGAAGGCCACCTTGGGCTGGTCTAGGGCAGAGATGGAACGCATGCGTCTGTGGGAGCTGATCCACCCTGAAGACCTAGACGCCACCATCCGCGAAACTCACGGTCTTGCCCAGGGCAACGTTTCCACACGTTTCGTGAATCGGCTGCGACACGTCAATGGACAATACCGCTGGCTCTCCTGGACGATCGTTCCCGAGGCCGAGTTGATGTATGCCGCAGTGCGGGACATCACCGAAGAGCGTCAGGCCTCGCAGGCCATGCAGGCGCTCAACGAGCGCTTGCTGGAGCAGATTCGCGAGCGTGAGCAGATCGAGGCAACACTTCAGCAGATGCAGAGACTGGAGGTGGTGGGCCAGTTGACTGCCGGCATCGCTCACGACTTCAACAACTTGTTGACGGTGATTCTTAGCGGCACCACGCTGGCCAGAAAAGCCTGCGAGCGCGGAGACCTGGCCAAGGTTGCATCTCGCCTGGATAACATCCAGGGCGCTGGAGAGCGCGGTGCCAGACTCACAGCACAGCTGTTGTCGTTTTCTCGCAAACAGCGCCTTGATCCGGTGCCAGTGGACCTCAATCAAACCCTGACCGGGATGCAAGGCTTGCTGGTCAAGGCCTTGGGACCCAGTGTGTGGCTTGAGACGGTTCTGGCAGAGGATCTGTGGACCGCATCAGCCGACCCCACGCAGACTGAAATGATCATTCTCAACCTGGCCATCAATGCCCGCGATGCCATGGGGTCGGGGGGAATGCTCACCGTCGCCACCCGTAACGAAGTGGTCGAGGCTTCGCCTGTACGTACGGAAAATCCGGAGCCTGGCAGCTACGTGGCGGTCAGTGTCACTGATACCGGAAGCGGCATGCCGCCTGAGGTTCTCAAAAAGGTCTTCGAGCCGTTCTTTACCACCAAGGCTGTGGGCAAGGGCTCAGGCCTGGGACTGGCTCAGGTGTTTGGCTTCGCCAAACAGTCAGGTGGTGGGGTGGCTATCGAATCGACCGTCGGCGAAGGCACAACGGTCACCGTTTATCTGCCTCGCATAACCAGTAACCAAAGCCTAACGGATGAGCTTCCCACAAATGCTCAACCGGCACCGTCACGCGATCTGACCATTCTCTTGGTGGACGATGATGATGCAGTTCGGGCGTTGAGTGCCCTGACGCTGGAGTCGCTGGGCCACACGGTGATTCAGGCCAGCAGCGGCGCAGACGCGATCAGGATGCTGAGTTTCGAGATCGATCTGGTAATTACTGACTATGCGATGCCAGGCATGTCCGGGACAGAAATGGTCAAGGTGTTCGAGCCTGTTTTCCCCCACCTGCCGGTACTGTTCATCACGGGGTATGCCGACATCACTTCGCTGGGCATGGCCGATGCGATCGTGATCCAGAAACCTTTCAGCGAGCAGGAACTGCAGGCTAAGATTAGTAATCTGATGTCCCAAGCCGTTGTGTTCTAGGCAAACGAAAATTATTTGATCTTTTCCAGCTGCCCCCTAGTCATCTGTTTACCATTGCTGCGTCATGGGAATGGGTGCGTCTGTTTGCCTTCTTCAAGCCCCCGCTTAGGCGGAGTTTTTTTCGTCTATTCATTTGGCCGCCACAGAGATTACTCTCGACGGTTACCGGACGTCGTCCGCATGTGCAACCAGACGTGCTGAGGCTGCAAAAGCATGAAGCGGCACAGCCGGCTGTCGACCACTTGGGCATCCTGCAGCGCCTGCACATAGCCGATGCAGAATTAGTAATGCTGCTCGCTGGCTGCGAATGATAGCTCGCGCGCAGGGCTAGGACACCGGCAACCTATGATGCATATACGGAGTCTGGCAGTCCCGAGGAAAGACGCGTAGTGGGGCGACCGGTGAAGGAATCGAATGCAAGGGTCTGCGTCTGGAGGTCAGACGCGACGGGCTGAAAAGGCTCGATAACGGTTTTTATCACTAGTAATTCCGACTTCTGTCTAAGCACTTTTATGAGCAGGTCTCTAAGCGGCGGCTATGATCATTTGAAGGCTTCGGATCCATCATCATGTGTGGGATAGGTCGTCTGGATACTATCTTGCACCATCCATTTTTTCATATTTATCCTTCCTTGCTTTGCGAGCGACGTGCAGGATTAATACTCGCTAGACGTAGGAGGAAATATGGCCACATTGGAAGAAGCCCTCAGTAGCCTAGACCCACAGATCAAGCACAAGCTCAACCTTGCAGGAGATGATGCATCGCTGCTGCTGTATGACCCCTCGATTCCAGCTTTTGCCCAGCGGCGGTTGGTTGGTAGCGAGATCCACAATTAGTCACAGTTTCGCATGATCGTGCTTTATGCGGTCAATGAGCTGAGCCTCAAAGGCTCCCATGCCGAATTGAAGATATTACCTATGTGGGACTCTTCGTAGGAAGGTGGGGATGAGCGGGTTTAGCACTTGGGCTTAGCTTTTCTCGATCTATAATTGATATATTCCGTGGGAGTTTCCGTTAGGCAAAAACGGATTGACATGAGTGGAGGTTAAATCTGAGACGGGAATTGCAATACCGACAAACAGCCCGCTGAGACATTTTTATTTATGAAATATTTTTTTTACGGGCTATAGAAGCCCGTAGATCTGTTGCTGATGCGTGGCCAATTGCTAAGTAGGGACTGTTCCCAAGAGATGTAAATGTCCGAATCACCTCCAGATCGTCGCACACAAATATTATTGGAGTGGCACAACGCGCTTGAGGATACCCAGGCACTGTCTCAGTCGCCTGAGGCCTACACACTCTGAAATTTATCGAAATGACCGCAAAAGCTTTCACCGACCGAAAACTACGTGTGCGGATTTTTGTGAGTTAAAGAAAAAAGCCGACCTAGCCCAGCAATCTATAATTCAACCGCTCGAGTAAGCTTGAGCGATTGCTTCGACACAGCTACTTGCACTATTGGGACGCCGGCGTGCTGCCATGGCTGAAAGCCTGTGGTGATAATGATGCCCTTCTGGATTAAGATGGATCGAAGGTATTTTTCCAACGCGCATGTCCACGCGCACATACTTGCATGCGACAAGTACCTTCAACTCATACAGGTCCTCGGTATCCATTTCAGCCCACCGGTTGAGGCTGATCAGGTCAAGGAGACGAAGGTGTCTGGAGTCGTAGTTGTTCATGGAGTTCAAAAATGAGACGAGTTGGATTGATGGCATTATGCCTTCTTCCGCGTCACTCAGTTCAGATATCAGACGTATCGAGCTAAAATATTGCACAGGTTTATTTTGCTCGCAATAAATAACTTTTAGAGGCAGGTTTTGCACGGGTGCCCACCCTGCGTCCTGTCTGCATAGCCGGGCAACAGCTCCTCCAGGGTTTTTCTCTTCTTTAGTTATTTTACTCCAGAGGACGATCAGGGGTGGTATGGCAGTCATCGCCCTAAGCTCTGCCATTTCTTGAATGTCTGTATGGCAGCCTGTATCGCCTTGTTGGCATCGGACTCAAGATGCAGATATACGGCCTCATCCGAAGTGGGGGCGAGTCTGACCATCAAATGAATCGTACACTTCAAGGATAGACCCAAGGTGGGGTGCGAAAAGCGGTAGATAACCGCATCGCTGCACGGCTCTGTTTGAACATCGAGCGTTGGATGTGCCTCACGGACACGATTGATCACTTCCGTACTTTCAATAAAGTCGGACACCATCTGCATTTTTCCTGGAACTGTATTGACACCCAGATGAGGCTCCAACGAAGCACTGCAAACATCCTATGACGTCAGCCGGCTTCTCGCCGGCCCGCCAGCGATGGACCCCATCGTCCAATCCTACCAATGTCATACGACAGGCCTAACAATCTCGTGCCAGTTTTCGCTTTCTGGCAATGCGATCAAACACTTCCTGTCGGTGAATCGAGATGTTGACAGATGCCTGTACGCCAATTGCCACCTGGGTTCCTTTGACCCCGCTCACCGAGACGAGGACCTCATCGCCGATCATTATTTTTTCCCCAACATTTCGAACCAATATCAGCATATTCTCCTTCCTCGCTGTTTGCTCGGTTCCCCGGCAGCGCCCATCATCTTGCACTGACAAGACATCAGAACCTGAGGCGGCATCATCCGTTCAATAAACAGCTCGGGCTTGGACCGCGTCACGCAGATGCCAAGGCCTTCGGCAACCCACAGAGCGTGTTTGTCATAGGGGCAAATGGAGCCACGCGTCTTTTAGCGCTCAAATATAAGTAACGCAAATTTTAAGTTGCATGTGCGATCTGAACAAAATCGACAAATATGTGTCAACTGGCCACTTACCTTTAAATGTCCGTTTGCCATGAAGTTGACCTACTGCGAGTTTTCCCTCTTGAGCACCCTGGAATTAGATAAGCCGTGTATTGTCGATACTTTTGATTTTGCCGCTTCACTCGTCTTGCATGAACGAGGCCTGGCGCTTTTGTCGAACGAAAGCATCAAGGAACGCACAACGCTGACGCTTACGTTGATCGGCCACGCATACTTGTCTGTGCACTTGGTGAAACCGGTGTCCTCGCTGTGACGGTAGCGAGAACCAAATCCTGCACTTAGGAGGTCCTGTGGCTCGGGCCCGGGCAGGGTTCGACGGACTCTACAGTGAACTCCATGATCCGATAGCAGTTCAGATCGGGAAGAGACAGGGCGGGACAGGACACTGCAGATTAGTGTCGAGGGAGCGAACTGGTTCGCTTTGCCGTGATTCGCTTAGCCATAGGATTTGAGAGAAATCTTTCCCCATTTACCCATTCTTGGCTCTTCGTTTTTGGACTATCAATGCCACAGGTACCCTCATGAGCATTCCTTACCTGCCCCTTGAGCGGTGGCAACGATTATGGATTGTGGAAAATGGCCTTTTGCGCTGCAGGCAATGCGGAGCACTGTTGCGGGAGTGGCAGGCCCGTAAACCGTTCATTCACTATCCGGGCTGCGCCGCTCGAGGGGCGGATACGCAATATCCGCTACGTGATCTGATGAATTTGCGACAAGCCATCAATGAACTTGGCTTGCCGTCCGAATGACCCTTCTCCGACCTCACATGCCCATCCCTGGGCATGAATAAGTGTTTCACCGATCCAAGACCTGACGGAGCTTCAGGGCCAGCTCACGCAAGGTGAAGGGCTTTGGCAATAGAGCCACGCCTCGATCCAGCATGCCGTTGTGCACGATGGCGTTGCGGGTATAGCCCGTCGTGTAAAGCACCGGCAAGCGCGGCTTTGAGTCGTTGACCTTGTCGGCCAGCTGTTTGCCCGTCATTTCGGGCATGACCACATCGGTAAACAGCACAGTGACCTCGGGGTGTTCGTCCAGGATCTGCAGCGCAGCCTTCCCCGATCCCGCCTCCAGCAGCTGGTAACCCAGCTCACGCAGCAATTCGAGGGTAATCATTCGCACCTTGAGGTCATCTTCCACCACCAGCACGCATTCGTGCTCCGTTGCCCGCGGGAGATGATCGTCCTGGAGGACCAGGCGTTCGGATGGTTGCGCGTCACCCAGGTAACGAGGGAGATAGACCTTGGCGGAAGTCCCGAAGCCCAATTCGGAATAAAGCTTGATGTGGCCTCGCGACTGCTTGGCAAAACCGTATACCTGGGCCAGACCTAGGCCAGTGCCTTTGCCAACGTCTTTGGTGGTGAAATAAGGTTCGAAAACCCGGGCTAGCACCTCCGGCGGTATTCCGTCACCGGTATCGCTGACCGCCACCATGGCATATTCGCCCGCCTCGATCTGCTCCTGGCTGGCATAGCTGTCGTCCACGTACGCGTTCCCGGTTTCCACCGTGATGCGGCCGCCGTCGCTCATGGCATCTCGCGCATTGAAGCACAAATTGAGCAGCGCCTGTTCCAGACTGCCGAAATCGGCAAAGACCGGCCACAGACCGGCATGGCGGACAAACTCCAGCTTGATGTTGCTGCCCAGGGTGCGTTGCAACATGTCGGACATGCCGGTCACCAGACCGTTGAGGTCAACCGGCTCCGGCGACAACGGCATTTGGCGAGAAAAGGCCAGCAGACGGTGGGTCAACTGGGTAGCCCGAGTCGTCCCATCCAGGGCTAGCTCGATGAATTGCTCGACCTGCTGTTCCCCGCGGGCCAGGCGGGTCTTGAGCAGGTGCAGACCACCCACCACGATGGTCAGCATGTTGTTGAAGTCGTGGGCAATACCGCCGGTAAGTTGCCCCACGGCTTCCATTTTCTGCAGCTGCCGGACCTGGTCTTCAGCCGCAGCCTGCCCTTCGCGAGACTTTTTCAGCTCACCCTGCGAGGTACTCAGTTCGATATTCCTGAGTCGGACGTCGTCTCTGAGTTCGATGGCATCCTGCTCATAGCGGCTGGATTGCTTATGCATGGCATCCACATCGGTACAGGTGGAAAACCAGCGAACAATCTGTCCGGCGTCATTGCGTATCGGCAGGGCGCGGCACAGAAACCAGTGCTCTTGGCCGTTACCGTCGTGCATCTGAAAGGTATCCTCCCAAGCGGACAGGTTCTGGATGGCTTGAGCGCGTTCTCGTGCAACTCGCTCGCGCGTCACCTGGGGAATCAGCGTCTGCCAGGCATTGCCGGTAAGTTGCTCATGCGAGCGCCCGCTGAACGTCAGCCATTGGCGATTGAAATACAGGTCCTGCCCCTGCATATCGGAAATCCAGACCAGTTGTGGGATCGTGTCTGCAATTTCCTGAAACTGGTCATGAAGCTGCTGCACGGCGCGGAGAGTACGCTTTTCGGTTTCGATCCGATCGGTGATGTCGCGCAAGATCTTGATGACGCCGATCAGGTGGCCGTCCTGCAGCATCGGCATCATACGCCGCTGGCCCAGAAGCGCTGGCCATCGGCGCGCAAGTGCCAGCGATCATCGTCCGCACGACCTCGACTAACGGCGCCGCCGATTTCTCGCTCGGGCACACCATCGGCGCGGTCTTCAGGGGTGAAGATCTGCTGCAGGGACTGGCCGAGCATCTCTTCCTTATTCCAGCCGAAGATCAAAAAGGCGCCCTCACTCCAGTCGGTGATCCGTCCCGAAGCGTCAGCGGTGATGACGGCATAGTCGAAGGCGCTGTCGAGAACAAGTCGGTTGTGCTGCTGGCTCCGGGAAAGCTGCTCTTGGAGCTGCGCCACTTCATTGCGCAGGCTGGTGACTTGAGCTGAAAGATCGTGCAAGGACAAATGAAGTACCTAAAGTGAGTGTGGCAAATAGCCGCAATAGGTTACAACTGCGCTAGAAGTCAAGGAACTCCCCGAGAAGCCCTGCCGCTCTCGTCCCGACCAATGGATTGGGCTGAATCAAGAGATTCCTGGATGGTTTGTTCGGTGTCGTTCGCCTTACTTGATTGAGCACAGCCACAGCGGTGAACGGCCTGGACGCAAGTGGCGATATGTTAAGCTCGCGCTTCGTCGGCAATGTGTCGGCAAAGATGAAACAAATCTCAGGCTCACCGTTCTATCGGTCATATCGAATCAGTATTAGGCCGGATCTGTGCCCCCTATCATTCTCCTTGTCGAAGACGACAGCACCTTACGTGAGGTGGTGGCCGACGCACTTTCCATGCTTGGAGCGCGAGTGATTGCCTGCCCTAACGCAGATCTGGCATTGGTGGAGCTTGAGCGGTGCGCTGCGGTCAATCTAGTACTGACAGACATTCGCATGCCTGGATATCTGGATGGCATCCAGCTTGCGCACATCGTCGCGGAGCGCTGGCCTCAACTGCCTATTATCGTCATGTCAGGCAACCGGCTGCCAAGCGACGTCCTGCCTGAGCACGCTGTCTTCATGGCCAAGCCATGGACGCTAGATATCCTTTTTGCGCATGTACACCCGCTTCTCAAGTCACGATTAAACTCCTAAGAACTTTTACCTAGCCTTTTGAAGCTGATACGGGAGGGCAGCCGGAAGCCGCCCTTCGGGCACTTTTTCCCTTCAGGCATTCTGATGTATTGTAGGCCGGCCGATTAAGCTCGGCTTACCTTGTCCTGACCCAAAATCTTGATCGTGCCCTCCAGAATTCCTCCACCTTTTGATCACCTCGGGCTGCCGGTCGAATTGCCCGACTTTGTCTACGCCACCTGGGTCGCCTGTGTCGATGAGCTAAGAACAAGCAAGAAGCTAACCCAGGCAGAACAGCTTTATCAGTTCTGCTACGGGTACGTGCAGGCGCTGGACGACGCCCGAGTAATTGACGAACGCTACAGCTGCTTTCTCAAGGTTTTTCTCCAGGATACCTGGGTCGAATTGCTTGATATTCTCCCGTAGATCACCATCGTGATTCGATGCTTCAGGAGCGCTAGTGTCCCTACCCCTCACCGCTCGGCAATTGAGCACGTTACGGGCCTTGCACCAGAGCCACCCTGCTCTAGGCGAGCTCGTCAGCGCTGTGGCCTTGGCGTTTGATGCCTCGAAAACCGACAATCCGCAATTGGCGCGGTTGATCCTCGAGCAGTCGTGTCGACGAGTCGCGGCGGGACAGCCGGACAGTCTTGAAGTGTTGATCAAGCACCTGCAGCACTTCGGGTATTTGGGCTGCTTGTCTGCGGCCCAGGTGACGCGCTTTTCGGAATCCATCTCCAAGCTCACACTGACCACTGTCACTGATTGAAGTGGTCGTTGCGGCGCCTGCTCCAGGCATCAGCGATCGAGCTGGCCGCGATCTCCATGCGTCAGCCACACTGAATAAAATCGTGATCGCGCGGTCTTGTCTTTCTAAGATGTCGCATAGCGAGTCGATTGCTCGATGCGCATCCTTAAATGAGAAGGCCTGGTCGCCTCGGCGTGGGAGTACACGCCCTTTGGCAGACCCACCGCAAGTGAAAGGGGAACTGACGAATTGCCCGATAGAGATTTGAGTCATTTGTCTCGCGAGGAGCTGGAGCGAGAGGTCCGCCAGCTACGCACACCTTCTTTCAGTTCGAAAATGGACAAGGCACGCCAGGATGCCATCTTCGACAGCGCCACTGATTTTGCGATGGTCGTGACCAACTCTGATGGGATCATCACCGCCTGGAATGCTGGAGCTCAGCATGTCATGGGCTGGAACGCCGATGAGATGTGCGGTGAGGACGCTTCGCGCTTCTTCACTCCCGAAGATCGTGCTGCCGGCCGTGTGGACCACGAAATGAACGTCGCTCTGTGTGACGGCCGCGCCACGGACGAGCGTTGGCACCTGGCCAAGGGTGACAGGCGCTTTTGGGCTTCAGGGGAGATGATCGCGCTGCGGGATGATGAGGGTCAGCATCTGGGGTTCGTCAAGATTTTCCGTGACCGCACTGCCGAGCACCTGGCGGGCCAGACGCTGCTCGAAACCGAGGATCGACTTCGACGTGCTCAGGAAGCCGGGGGAATAGGCTTGTTCTCTGTGGATCTGGCCAGCAATCAGCTGTACGCCACCCCTGAGTTTTCTCGGCTGTACGGCCTGCCTCCGGCAAAAATCTATCCGGCGGATCAGGTGGAAGCCTTGATCTTGTCTGAGGACGCCCACCTCGTCTCCAACGCGTCCCGCCGGCAGCAAGGCAAATTTCTTTCGGACGTTGAATACCGTATTCGTCGCGCGGATACGAGTGCACTGCGCTGGATAAACCGTACCGGTAAAATGGAGTACGACGAAGCTGGCCAGCCGGTACGATTTTCCGGCACAGCCCGCGACGTCACCGTCCACCGTGAGGCCATCAATGCCAAGATCGCCAGCGAAGCCCGCTACCGCCTGCTGTTCGATAACATCGACGATGGCTTCTGCATCATCGAATTCGTGGACGGTCCTCATGGACCCATGAGCGACTACGTCCATATCGAGGCCAACCCTGGCTACGAGAGGCAAACGGGTATCGCAGGTATTGTGGGACAGACGATTCGGGGTCTGGCACCCGCTGAAGCGGCAGGCTGGGTGGATCTGTACGGAGAGGTGTTGCGCACCGGGATACCCGCTCGCTTTGAGCGGTATTTCGCTGCAGCGAATCGAATGATCGAAGTCTCGGCCTCAAGGGTCGAACCTGCCTCTCGGCGGCAGGTGTCGATTCTGTTTCGTGACATTACGGCTCGCAAAGAGGCTGAAATGCTCGCTGCCGAGAACATCGAGCGCGTGCAGCTCGCGTTGGAAGCCGGGGCCATCATTGGTACGTGGTTCTGGGATATTCAAGCGGACCGATTCATTGTCGATGAGCCTTTTACCTCGGCCATGGGGTTGGACCCAGAGTGTGCTCGAGAAAGCCTGAACCTGGCTCAAGTGACCCAGTCAGTTCACCCAGACGACCTGCCTGGGCTGATGTCGGCCATTGATGAGGCCATCAGTCGCGGCGGGCACTACATACATCAATACCGCACTCGCCGGTCTAACGACCGCTACTGCTGGCTGGAGGCGAATGGGCATGTGACCCGGGACGCCAATGGCACTGCCGTGACCTTCCCTGGGGTCCTGATCGATTTGGAGGCGCGTCTGAGCGTCGAAGCTGAACGTGATCGAGCCATTGCCGCTTTACGGGCGCTGAACGAGACCCTGGAGCAACGCATCGAGGAGCGCTCTCTCGAACTCATGCGCTCGGAGGAGCAGCTTCGTCAATCGCAGAAAATGGAAGCCGTGGGGCAGCTCACGGGTGGCCTGGCCCATGACTTCAACAACCTGCTGGCCGGCATCATTGGCAGTCTGGAGATGATGGGTGTTCGCCTCGGACAAGGTCGCGTCAAGGACATCGATAAGTACACCAATGCTGCAATGGGGGCTGCCAAGCGCGCAGCCGCGCTGACCCACCGCTTGCTGGCCTTTTCCCGACGCCAGACGCTCGATCCCAAGAACACTGACGTCAATGCACTGGTTGACGGCATGCTCGAGCTGATCCAGCGGACCGTAGGGCCCAGTGTGGCTATCAAGGTCGTGGGTGCAACCGATCTGGGACTCGCACGGGTTGATCCCTCCCAGCTTGAAAATGCCTTGCTCAATCTGTGCATCAATGCGCGCGATGCCATGCCTGCGGGCGGGAAAATCGTTATCGAAACCGCGAATCGCTGGATCGACCAACAGGCGGGCTTTCGACAGGACATGCCCGAGGGGCAATATCTTTCGCTGAGCGTGTCGGACACAGGTACCGGCATGTCTCAGGATCTGATTGAAAAGGCGTTCGACCCGTTCTTCACGACCAAACCGATCGGCCAGGGCACGGGGCTTGGGCTGTCCATGATCTATGGGTTCGCCAAGCAGTCCAATGGTCAGGTCCGCATTCATTCGGTCGTGGGTGAAGGCACGACCGTGTCGATCTATCTGCCTCGACACCAAGGGGATGTTGAAACCATCGAGGCAAGCGGTACGCCGATGCTGGGCGCAGTTGCCAGCGAGGGCGAAACCGTTCTGGTGGTGGAGGATGAGTCCACGGTTCGCCTGTTGGTCACGGACGTGCTCGAGGATCTGGGGTACATTGTGGTCGAAGCTGCCGACAGCGCCGGGGGCCTGCGGGTGCTGCAGTCGAACGCTCGCGTTGATCTGCTGGTGAGTGATGTAGGACTGCCAGGGGGTCTGAACGGCCGGCAGATGGCGGAGGCCGCGCGAGTGTTGCGTCCTGATCTCAAGGTGTTGTTTATCACCGGATACGCCGAAAATGCCTTGCTGGGGGACGGCCATCTCGAGCCTGGAATGGCCGTGATGACCAAGCCCTTCGCCGTCGATACGATGGTGGCCAGGATTCGGGAGCTGCTGGCCAGGTAGCATTGACAAGTGTAAACGCTTTAACCCACTGAGTTTGGTTGCTGATGCTCTCGTCAATTAAGCAGTCCTTCACGAGAACGGTTTAACTTATATGGTGCATCGCTCTATCACGCCTTATTCTATAACTGCCGAATAGTCACAAGCAGGTGTAGAATGCATGTCGCTCGTGACTGCACCCTTTTCGGAGAAGGGGGTGAAAGTGCATCATAAGCAATTTCTGATTAGTCAAGAGTTTCTTCTTGGGCGCCCGAGAACGCGCCTTTGTATATGCCCTATAGCTCCTGAGAGTCAAACTTGGCAGTGATAGCTGGATTTTATAGGAAAGGCAGTTATTGAGGGCAAATTTTGTCTTCTCAATCATCAGTTAGAAAATTTTTTTCAGTTTTGTCGACCAAAATTGAAACTTGGGTCAGCCGACTCTCGACTCGATTACGTCCCTTAGATTTAGCAAAGTAAAGAAATTGATCAGCGTCATCCAGAGCTTTGGTGTGGCCATCCTTGATTGGTGCGCTCACCGCCACAACCCCCGAACTAATGGTAACAATTCCTGCTGGGCTTGCTGAGTGGTCTATTATTGTATTAATAATGCATAGCCTTATATTTTCAGCAACTTTCAACGCTCCGGTTAAATCTGTTTCGGGCAATAAGACTACGAACTCTTCACCTCCATATCGTGCGGCAAGATCGCCCGGTCTATTCACGCAGGTTCTGATGATCGAGGAAACTTTCCTCAGACACTCATCTCCCTTTATATGGCCGTAGTGGTCGTTGTATTGCTTGAACCAGTCAATATCCATTAAAATAATAGCTACAAGTGATTTATTCCGGCTGGCTCGTCCCCATTCTTTTTCCAAAGCAATGTCAAAGCAGCGTCGGTTGGCTAGACGTGTAAGGCTATCAGTCTGGGCAATAATTTCCAACTCGCCTCTTGCCGTCTTGAGCTCATTTTCAGCAGCGATCAACTGTTGAATTTGCCGGTACAACAGGGCCCCGAGCAAACCCAACGCCAAAATTATTATTCCGATCAGAGCCATGGACCGATATGCGTAGGCCCACCACGGCGCGAAGACATGCTGGCAGGACACGCCAGCGGCCACGACGATAGGCAACCCAGAAACTCGCCGATAGGCATAAATCCGTTCTACATCATCTACTATGGATTTGATGATACCGGTGCCGCTATCGCTGTGTGGTAAGTAACGAGTGAAAATGTCCCCTTTGGCAACATTTGTCGTCATCAATGCCCCTAGAGTTGGTCGTCGAGCCAGTAAGTCGCCGTTGTTTAGCGCAAGAAAGATAACTCCCTTGTCATCCACATCCATGCGCTCGAAGAAAGCTTGAAAATAGGCGACAGGGATGGTTGCCAATGCTACACCTGCGAACGTTCCGTCAGGAGCATTGATACGTCGGCTAATCGGAATGATCATATCGCCGCTAGTGCGGCTCTGCACAATAGAGCCCACATGAATGGAATCATCGGCATGGTCGCGGTGGTAGATGAAGTAGGCGCGATCGCCATTATTTTTTGCCTGTATATCTTGAGAAAAAGTGTTTGCAACCCAGTTTCCATGGATATCGTAGATAAATAATCCCTGAATCCCCTCAACGGTCCCCACATTTTGAAGCATCAACTTCACCAAGCGAACTCGCTGATTACCGGCTACTCCATCATGCTCCACGCGCTCGACGAGATTACGTAGCGTATTATCAGCCTGGCGTACGGTATCTTGGGCTTGCTGTTCAGCAGCTCGAACGATATTTGAGACTGCTATTTTAGCGGTGGCGACCCGTTCGTTCCTGGACTGGTTCATCTGCCACATGGTTGCCAGAGTCAATGATAGGCAGACCAAGGCGATGAAGCCAATCATTGCCCTGGTGAGCGTTGAAGGGGCAAGCCTCGTCGAGACAAAGGGGAGAAAGCTCATAAGGTCGTCATCAAATTGGCGGTTCGACCAGATATGCAGTTTCCGTACCCTTTGGTCGAAATGCTTAGCATGGACATCCTATCGGGCAACCCTTCTGCCGTCGGCTTTTCTTGCCCAAAGTCCAAGCGCTAACACTTGAACGAAAATCCACATGCCTAGCTCCAGCAGGTATAGAGAACGCGAGGTCGCGCTCAGTCACTCATCGCGACGCGTTGTTTTTCCCAGTTACTATCATGGTAAAGATGAACAGCCCTTGGCCGATACATGCAAAAGACTGGAGGTTAGCTCATGTTCAATAGACGTCTCAGGAAAGAAAATGCAGTGCTTAACGAAAAGCTTGTCGTTCTTGAGCAGGTCAAGGCCGGTTTGGATGCCGAATCGATAGGCATCCTGGTTGACGCGCAGAAAAAAATAGAGTGGGTCAACGAGAAATTCGTCACGGAGCTGGGATTCTCAGTTGCCGAGGTCATAGGAAAATCCATCGAGTCTCTTTTTCCTTCCGAGTTAAAAAACGATGAATTTCAAAAAAAGGGGGGCGCGGCGATAACGCTGGGAAAGCACTATAGTGGCACTTTGCGATTAATTAGCGCCGCCGGCCGGCAGGTCTGGCTGAGATCCTTGATAATGCCAGTCTATTCCAGTGCGAAGGAGCTCACGCACATTGCCCTTTATGCCAGCAATCTGACGCGAACGATCGAAAAATCGCGTGAAAATGAAAACCTCGTGGCTGCCCTGATGCGCTCGACCGCCGTTATCGAGTTCGATCTGCAAGGCAACATCCTCTCGGCCAACGACCAATTTCTTAGCGCAATGCATTACGACCGAGGGCAGGTAGTCGGGAAGCACCACTCGATGTTCTGCAAAAGTAGCTTTGTCCAGACTGACCAGTACGCTGGTTTCTGGGAAAAATTGCGCAACGGCGTTTTTTTTTCAGATCGGTATGAACGTATCGACAGCTATGGTCAGTCTGTTTGGCTGGAGGCGACCTACAATCCGATCGCCAATGCCGAAGGTAAAATTTACAAGATCACGAAGTTGGCTACCGACGTCACTAGTCAGGTAATGCGCGAAAAAGAGATTGCCGATGCCGCACGGGGGGCATTTGAGGCCTCAAAGGAAACAGACAGTGCTGCCAAAGAAGGGCGCCACGTCATCCTGCAAACCCGCGAGGTCCTGAAAAACCTGGACGAATCGATGGATGCGGCTACGCAGAGCATCAATGCGCTGGACGAGCAAAGCCAGATCATCAGTAGCATCGTTAAAACGATTGGCGGCATTGCGGAGCAGACCAATCTGCTGGCTTTGAATGCCGCGATAGAGGCAGCAAGAGCCGGTGAGCAAGGACGGGGGTTTGCGGTTGTCGCGGATGAGGTACGCCAGCTAGCTTCCCGAACGACCCAGGCCACCAAAGAAATTGTCGATGTCGTGGTTAAGAACCAGACGCTCGCGGTAGGAGCGGTAGACACTATCGGTCACAGCCGGGAGCATGCCACACAGGCTTACGAGTTGGCTAAGGATGCGGATGTTGTTATCGAAAAGATTCAGGGAATGGCCGTTCAGGTCGTCGACTCCGTCAGCCAGTTCATCAAAAACTCCTGATAGCTCGAAATTGGAACCGCTATGATCAAGGCAAGTTATCCATTTGATGAGATTTGCAGGCTCGAGGCCTTGGCCGAATACAATGATGTGAGCCTGGATGATCTGCCTTCGCTCGACCACATCGTTGAGCTTGCAGCCAAGCTTTTTGATGTGCCGATGGCTTTTATCTCCTTGATTCGAGAGGACACCCAGGTCTTCCACGCGAAGGTCGGGATTCACGAGGAGAAAACGTCAAGAGACATATCGTTCTGCAGCCACACTGTTTTGAGCAATGATCTGTTGGTTGTGCTGGACGCGCTGTACGACTACCGCTTTCACGACAATCCGC
Source organism: Pseudomonas sp. HR96 (assembly GCF_034059295.1). Lineage (NCBI taxonomy): Bacteria > Pseudomonadati > Pseudomonadota > Gammaproteobacteria > Pseudomonadales > Pseudomonadaceae > Pseudomonas > Pseudomonas sp. HR96. The sequence goes on along the minus strand of NZ_CP139142.1, from coordinate 18,925 downwards.
TGACAGTTAATTCGCCGCACATACGATTTTACGTTGGGATGCCCTTGAGGAGTCCTGACGGCTATCCCATCGGGACTCTGTGTCTGGCCGACAAACTGCCGCGAAACAGCTTTTCGGACAAGGACATGAACACATTGTCCGAGCTTGCCAAGATCGCCATGGATGCGATGGAAATGCACCGCTTGGAGATTGCCCGAAGGGTGGGACAGCGGCGCTTCGAGGGTATTGCCAATAACTCGCCTGACTGCATTTTGTGTGCTGATAGCAACGGCTTGGTGACTTACTGGAACCCGGCCGCCCAAAAAATCTACGGGTACACACCTGCTGATATGATCGGGAAAAGCATCGAATTTCTGCTACCACCTCACCGGCGGGGACACCACGCGATCAACCTGGCAATCTCTGCGCACGGTCAGAACCCTCAGCAAGTCGGTAAGACAGTAGAGCTCATTACTCTGTGCAAGGATGGTTCGGAGGTGGTAGCCGAATTGTCGCTATCGATGTGGTTCGAAAATGGTCATATCGCCTTCGGAGCTATTTTACGGGACATAAGGGAGCGGCGATCTGCTGAAGAAAAGCTGTTCAAGATGGCCCACCTCGATTCGTTGACAAATCTACCTAATCGCGTGGTGCTCAAGAACAGGCTCGATGAACATGTTTTGAAAAAAGACCAGTTCGGACTGATGCTGATCGATCTGGACAATTTCAAGGAAGTCAATGATACGTCTGGCCATCCTGCTGGTGACGAGATTCTGAAGCTTGCAGCCCAACGTCTGCTTTCAATGGTGCGAGCGACCGACACGGTTTGCCGGTTGGGTGGTGATGAATTTGCCATCATCTTTCTCAACGTCAAGGATGAAAGAGCTGTCAATGATCGTGCCCATTACATCATCGAAGCTCTGCAGCAGCCCTACACCCATAATCATCAGGTATTCAACCTTGGAGGTAGTATAGGTATTGCTACCTTCCCATTGGACGCGGCAACCACAGATGAGCTTGTCAGCAATGCCGACATGGCCCTGTACCAAGCCAAAATCGAAGGAAAAAACCGCTGGCATCGATTTAGCCCTGTTCTGCGTGCCCAAGCTATCGAGCATCGCAAGCTTAGAACTGAGCTGGCAGATGCAGTGCGTAGTCAAGAGTTCGAGATGTACTACCAGCCCCAAGTCCTGCTCCACGATGGAACCTTGATAGGGGCCGAGGCGTTGATTCGCTGGAATCACCCTACCCGTGGTGTCCTGTCCCCAGTCCACTTTTTGAACGAGTTGGAAAACAGTCGGGACGCAGCCATTATTGCTTCTTGGATACTGGACCAGGCCTGCCAACAGGCTTCGTTATGGAGGCGATTCAATGCTGGCTTTCGCATAGCGGTTAACGTGTTTTCGAAGCAGTTGGACTCAATATACTTTTTTACTCAAGTCAAGGAAGCACTGGACAAGTATGGGCTCGCTCCCGAGGGTTTGGAGATAGAGGTGACCGAGAACATTTGCCTGGTCGATAACGAGAACATACAAAAAAATCTTGTGCGCCTTTTCGAGTTGGGCGTGGGTATTGCTTTTGATGATTATGGTACGGGGTTTGCCTCGCTTAGCGTGCTCAAGAATTTTCCGCTGACGAAGATCAAGATTGATCGATCGTTTGTCACCAGCATGCAATCGTCGGAAACAGATGCGGTGATCATTCGCTCGATTATTCAATTGGGCAAGGGGTTGGGCTACTCAGTTATCGCGGAGGGCATCGAGACCGAAAGCGAAGCGCAACAATTGATGAGCAAGGGATGTACGGAGGGGCAAGGTTATCTGTTTGGATACCCTATGTCGGCTAACGATTTCGAAAAACTTTTTGTTGCCACCCAAGCATATCGCTGAGGTGTAGTGGTCTAATAAAGTAGGATACCCATTAAGGCGAAATGCGCGGTATTAGAACTTTTTGATGACCGAACGGCTGTACCATTTCGCTTGAATCCAAGCGCGGAATCGCCCGCTTTGTGCTCGATCAATGCTGGATTTCTGCCTTACAGCCTGCCAAAAACCATCTCAGACCATTGGCAGTTGGTGACTGTAAATAACGGATTTTATGGTAAACGGAGCGAGCTCCAGGCTTGGCTAGCAACGGCTAACGCCTACGCATAGGTAGCCTGCTTATAGCCGACAACCGCTTGCGACTGCTGACGTTTTCGGCCCGATAGCTGTCACCGACCAGCCTCGATTTTGTCATTTTCCGTAAATACCAGGTAGGGCCTGCTGATACCCTCGTCAGGAGGCCCCTGCCTAGATCCAGCACGTCTCCAGTGCAATCCTGACAGAGAGCGCCTGCATGACTATCCGCCGCGCTACTTCGCGTCGCCCAGGACGATTCAAACACTTGATTCGCGTTGCATCCGTCACTTGCCTTCTCTCAGCGCACGATGTGGCATTGTTGTAGCTCACCCATACCACAGGATTCGCGTCACCGAGCTGGCTTTGTGGAGGTCGCAGACGTGCTGTACCCCAGTTGAGCCATCAAGCTCGAGGTGTAGTTGCGAGCGGACATCATGAAGGTTTGCAGGCCACGAAATCTCTATCTGAACCCATGCCAAATGTCTGGCGGCGCTCGATGCGTGGTTTGAGGTGCGTCACCGGCGCCGTTGGGGACTTTCCGGAGCGGATGAATACCGAGGGTTTCGCCCAGGTTCAAAGCTGGTTATGACGCACAAGGGGAGCCAGCAGAATTCGGAAAAAATTGTACGCTAAGCCGATTCGGTTTGTGGTCCGTGAAAAACGGCACCACCCGCTGCAGGTCCTGCGGAGCTACCCAGGAAGAGTGGCAAGTGCGCCGCCCCTCCATGCACGACACTGCAGTGTCCCACCTGGATACCGGAAAATCAGTATCCAAATCGCGACCTACGAAGGCTCTTGGAAGATGGCGCCAGGCTGGGCTGGGAGAGCGACTGATTGCGGGTCGTCTGTTTTGAGCATTCCTACCCATATGCGGGTCAGTAGATAACCCTTGCTCCGACACGGTAACGGGTAGCTTCAAAACTCTTGAGCCCCCTGAACCCCAGGGGCTTTTTTTGCCTTGAATTTGCTCCTGCATCAAATCTCACGCCCCGTTGGTCGATCCGATCGGAGGCCTTAGGCGTTTTCGTGTCCATTCAGTTACCTGCACATGATCGTTTTCGTCGTGCTTGGAAACTTTTGACTAATAGCCGGCGGACAAGTGATATGAGCTCGATCATCGTGGTAGAAGACGAGCAGACCATCTTGATGCTCATGACCGATATCCTGGAGATGAAAGGGCATGAGGTTAGGGCCTTCGGCGAAGCGGATTCAGCCTGGAACCACATCCAGATGCATGGCTTCAATGCTGACCTACTGATCACGGACTTGAAGATGCCGGGCAAGATCGATGGCGTCGAGCTGGTCAACAGGCTGCACCAGGTACTGCCGGAAATTCCTATCCTAGTGGTTTCGGGATACCACGTCGCTGCGGATACCTGCATGCACGACGATCATGTACATTTCCTGCGTAAGCCCTTCAGCCTCGACCAGTTAAATGCGATCTGCGACACGTTAACGCATCATTGATAGAGATATCGTTCGTTGTCTCAACCTCAGCATTTGCAGCACGACCTTGGCGCGATAACTGCCGGTCGTGTGACCCCATCACTGATGGGGAGCCTCCAGAACTCGGAAAAAATCCTACGTCAAGCACTGCCGACGGAAGACAGCTCTTCGTACCTTTTGGATTGTGTCCGATTGCAGTACACCTTAACCACGCGCCAGGCCGTTTAAGGGAAGGCATGCTTTTGAGCTTAATGTCTTGCCAGGTAGAAGCCTGGAACCTTCCTGGCCCTTTGGCATTCTCAACCAATGTAAGACGCTTGTAGTGACGCTTCGAAGAAACGAGCCGCTCACTGGCATGCGCTCCTCCATACGCTGGTCCTTGGTGTTCACCATGACGCCCTGCCACGACAGGGCTGATTCAACGAAGGACAGACAACGAAAAACCCGCTAGGCCCTTCGAAAACATTGGGGAGTGCGGGTTTTTTTATGCCCAGAAACTGCCACAATCGCCCGAATCAACTCGCGGGTTCTACGGCAATGACTCTTTCCCATCCCGGCCTGGTGCGCTGGAACTGGTTATGGCAGTTTTCGGGATCAAGCGTCTTTTGCCGGCAATGCCACGCCTGGCAGGATCAGGTGCAAATAGCCGAGCCCTTTGTCCATGCTCTGCAATGCCAACTGGCCAAGCTGCCCGCGCAGTTTCCGTTGTAGGAGTTCCAAGATCTGCTGGTGCAAAGGGCCGCACGCCTGGAACTTGGCCGCTCAGATCGTCGTCCTCGCTGACATGAACCCTGGTTCATTGATCAAGACCAGTGCGGGAAGGTATTACCTGCGCCGGTCCGCAGACGTACTACGATTCTGCACCCAGACATGCTCCAACTGGATACGCATGAAACGGCACAGGCGCGCATCGATCATGTGGGCGTCTTCCAGGGCCAGGAGATAGCCATTGCAAAAGTTGTAATGCTGCTCACTGGCGGCGAATGTGTGGCTGTCACGGAAGGCTACGATGGCGGCAACCCAGGAAGCGTAAACGGTATCTGGCAAACTAGCAGGCAAGCCAGTGGTATGGTCGAAGGGTGATGGAATGGAAGGCTGAGCTGGCATAGGTGCTTCCAGGTACTGAAGATTTGGACTTATCAAATAGACCTAACGTTAGGGCGATCGTCTCCATTTGCGGCTTGTGTTACTGACTATAGGTAGGCCTTTGCCGCGCCCATCGACCTGTGATCAGCCAGTTTTGGTGGGTTGCAACCAAACTTCGTGTACGATTTGTCCGAATTCTTAAATTGTCCTAATACTTGCTTCAATCATCTGAGGTGTTACATGTCTCGTCTTGCTGAATTCCGCCACCTGGAACAAGAACTGGCTCGCCAAACGGCACAGCTGGAAGAAATGAAGAACGATGAAGGTCTCAAGCGCGAGGTTGAGTTCGAAACCAAGCTGCGCGACTTGCTGGCTGAGTACAATTTCAGCCTCAAAAACATCATTGCGGCGATCGACCCTCAGTCTTTGAACCGAGGTGCACCGCAGCCGCAGCCCAAGCGTACGCGCCGGCCTCGCCAGGTGAAGGTCTACAAGAACCCGCACAGCGGTGAAACCGTAGAGACCAAGGGTGGCAATCACTCGATTCTAAAACAGTGGAAAGCAGAGCATGGTGCCGATGAAGTCGAGACCTGGTTGCAGTAACGAGGACTCAAGGCGTCAATGTGGAACCAGGTGCCCATGCACCTGGTTCAAACTGGGTGATCATTCGTGCTAGACCCGAAGTAATGAACTTTAGCCCCTGTGGTGTAGCCCTAATTGAGGCTGTCACCCTGGCAGCTACCGTCATGTGTGCCTTCTGCCCCGCACTTGCGGGGTTTTTTTTGCTCGAATACGTGCGTCCGCTAAGGCTCTGCCGGTACCAGCTGCCCCTGCCCGTGAAATTTTCCTAGAACACCTCGGCACGCGGGCCTGTAAGCTATTCAGGAGGCCCGCTGCCAACTCTCTCAGGATCGTCCGCGATTCGTCACCAATCCTGATAGAGAGCCCTATGACTACACCCGTCCGCCGCGCAACATCCCTTCGCCCTGGTCAACTCAAACACCTAATCCGCGTTGCCGGTATAACCGGGCGTATGCCTGAGCGTGACGTGCTTTTGCTATGGCTGACCCACACCACCGGCATTCGTGTTACCGAGCTGGCCTTGGTGGAGATCGCAGACGTGCTGTACTCCAGCGGAGCCATCAAGCCCGAGGTGTATCTACGCGCAGACATAACAAAGGGCTGCCGACCGCGCAATGTGTACCTGACCCACGCTCGATGCCTAGCCTCTCTGGACGGCAGGATCGCGGTTAGCTTACGGCGCCGCTGGGGCCTTTCCGGCACTGACGAATACCGAGGCCTGCGCCCAAGTTCAAAGCTGGTCACCACACACAAGGGCCAAGCCTTTGAACTGGCGTTCAAACATCGCGAGCTGGAGAGCGGGCCGGAGGTGTACAGGGCTTGTGATTCGCTCCAGCAGACATCAGCAGGCTCTACCGGCAGGCCGGTATCAAGCAGGGATCGTCGCATAGTGGCAGACGCTCACTTGCAGCAAAGGTGCTGGCCGCGACTGGTGACGTTGAGACGGTGCAAATGATTCTTGGGCATTCCGATCTTGACCATTCGAAGCCGTACCTGTCAGTGGATCAAGCCACTATACGGCGTGCTTTTGAGCTAGCATTGTAGATACTATGTTTATACAAAACGCTTGCGGCTAACGTGCTTAGTATCTACAATGTGCATCCCTTTTAGGAGGTTGTTATGGAAGTCAAAGTGCAGCAGTGGGGCAATAGCGCGGCGATTCGCCTGCCTGCAACCGTGCTTAAGCTAATGAATCTGGTCAGTGGCGATGTGCTGAAACTCGATGTGTCCGCCGAGGTTATGACCCTCAAGGCTGCGAAGGCCAAGCCGCATTACGCGCTGGCCGAGCTGATGGCGCAGTGTGACTTGAGCGCGCCGGAACCTGCCGACATGGCAGCGTGGAATGCCATGTCAGCCGTTGGGCGTGAAGCGTGAAGCGGACCAAATTCAACCGTGGCGATATTGTGCGCCTGAACCTGAATCCCACCGCTGGCCGTGAGCAGCAAGGCGATTTTCGTCCTGCGCTGATCATTTCGCCTGCGGCCTTCAACGTGTCGGGCTTGGTCCTGATCGCGCCCATCACCCAAGGCGGGGATTTTGCTCGCTATGCCGGTTTTGCCGTGCCACTGAGCGGTTCCGGCACCGAGACCCAAGGCGTGGTGTTGTGCAATCAACTCCGCACCGTTGATCTTGAGGCTCGTGGGGGCAAGCGCGTAGAGGCGGTCCCCGAGGTGGTGATGGACGATGTACTAGCCCGCATTCAAGTGCTGATTGAGTAAGGAAAAGAACCATGGCAAACGAAAAGAAAATCATGGGCTGACAGGTAGAGTTCGAAGACGGTTCTGTCGAGCTGTGGAAGGTCTCCGATATCAACGGCGAGCCGGCATTCGGTCGCTGGGTGACGCCATTGGTTGCCGGCGGTGAGGCTGTCGACCTGGCCCCCGATCAGGCCGCCGACTGATCAAGGAAAACCTTTCCGGCTACCCCCTTGAGGTACATGATGGCTCAACCGCGCCCCTTGGTGTCGACAGGTAACATCGGATTCGATTCGATCCTCAAGGGCGGACTGCCCAGCAGTCGGCTCTACCTTTTGGAAGGTACACCGGGAGCTGGTAAGACCACATTGGGCCTTCAGTTTTTGTTGGCCGGTGTCGCTGCCGGGGAACCTGTCTTGTCCCTATTGGCGACAAACCGTTGTTACCAGTAGGCCGTCCTTGTACAAGCGCGTCAGATGGCATTCTCCCTAATCGCTTGCCAGGTCGTCGAAACCTCCGGCTTGAAGCCGAGGCTTCTGGCCAATGAACCGTCCATGACTCCAAACCAAGGTTTTACGAGCGGCGAATCAATAGCATCCATCGCGGAGCCGGCTGGCCGCTCCATTCAGTCCAAAATTTCAAGGAATATCGATGGAATCGATCATTTTTGTTGAGGACGACCACAAATTCTTGACCTTATGGTCGATATCCTTGAAATGCATGGCTACCGCGTGAGGGCATTTGCAAGCGCTGATGCGGCTGGAACCACATCGAGAGCGGCAATCACGACTTGAGGCTGCTTATCACTGATTTAAAAATGCCGGGCGAGATTGAAGGGGTCGGGTTGGTTCATCGAGTGCATGAGAAATTTCCTAAGATTCCTATCGTCGTCGCCTCGGGTTATCACAGCGAGTCCGATTCTTTGTATGTGGATCAGGTATACTGGTTGCCCAAGCCCTTCACGCTCGATCAGTTACATAACGCGTGTCAGCAACTGGCACCGATGAGGTAGCTCAGACTGTATTGGTGATATCCGCCCGGCGATTAGACACTGCTAAGGTCACCGATACCACCTCGGTGCGTTCTCGCGAATAGCGGGTTTAGCTTGCGCTTCCGAGCAAGTGCCAGCAAAAACAGGTGTAAACCGCACTGGAAGCCGATAAAGGCTTGTCCCCAATGCTACGACAGATGTGCAACCTAGTCCCAATGAGGAAGCACGGACAATTGCACCTGTGACCCCTTCGCTCGTAGCTCGTTAAGCGCATACATGACGATCAGCCTGAATACCTGTGGATTATTCAGCTCGTGAGCTGCGATACTTCGTCGTGCTTCTATTTTCAGGTTCACATCGATCAATCGTAAAACCATTTTATCACCATCCTTGGTCATCTCGTGGGTGATCGAAGGATTCAGGCTGTGCAGCACCTGGAGCACATCGGGCATGTGAAATCCTCACATCGGTGAACGGCGGTTTATGGATTACACGCCTGTTGACGAAGTGACGCTTTCAGTTTCTCGCAGCAGTCCTCGTCACCTTGGATTTTAGCCAAGGATTTCGAGAAGCCCAGTCGCGCAATGAATTCGATGCACATTCAACTTTTCCCAGCCCTGGCACCAGTCAGTGACACGACCTGAGGTCTCTGCGGTGATCACCGCAGACTCGATCGCGCTGTCGAGTACCCCGCGGTTATAGGCGTGAGTCTGATAGAGCTGGTGCTTCAGCTGGACGATCTCCTCGAACAGCGTGTCGAGCTCGGATGGCGGGTTGGCTGCGTGCAAATCAGATACCTGGGTGCGAAAAGCCTGGAAAGGGGCAAGGACACGCTACTGATGAGCCGCCGTAAGGCCTTGAGCCACCACTTCTGACAGGCGTGTACCAAATGGTTAACAAGCCGACGCTTGGGCCACAACGAAAAAGCCCGGCAGGAGCCGGGCCTTTTCAGCAACTGATGGATCAGGACTGAGCGCGAGCCTGGTCGCGCAGCGCCTTGACCTGATCATGATTGCGCAGAACGCCCTGGTACTGCTCTTCGATCACGGCGCGGATATTGGCGGGGAGAAAGTCTTTTTCCAGCGCTTTGCTATAGCTTTTCTTGGCCACGTCCTCGCCACGCTCGGCCTCGTTGAGGACCGCCTCTTCATCCTTGCCGGTGATCAGCGACTTGAGGTCGACCCAGCGGCGATGCAGGTCGGCGCTGACGCTGGTAGAGGTCTCAGGGTCGCCTCCCAGGCTGCGGACCAGGCCCTGCAGCTCGGCAGCGGAGGTGGCGCAGCCGGCGGCGCGTTTAACGAACAGCGCCTTCAGTTCGGCAACCTTGATGTCTTCGGCGCAGGTCTTGAAACCCTCCTCGCCGTCCTTGCAGGTTTCGATCAGGTCGTTCAGGACCTTGATGGTGTCTTCGGCTACGTCGGTCATTTTGCAGGTTCCTGTGCAGAGTTTAGTTACGGCCTAGCTGTTAGGCGCTGGCACCCATCCACAGTTCACCTTTTATGTTTGCTGGACAAGCGGCAGGGTGGCGATAAGGAAATTTTCAAACCGTTCATCGCTCCAGTCCCTCCAGTAGGAAACTCGCGACCGTGGCCCAAGAGATCACCAGTAGGTACTCTTGGGCACTGAATTTATTGAGCGAATTCGCCAGCGGGCTTGAGGTGGGTGAGAGGCTCATGATCCGCGCGACGAGGCTCAGGCAATTGGGAAGACCACATCGTGCCCGCCGGGGGGCAAGCCTGCGAATGCAAGTCGCGATAGCGGCGGTTATCTGACTGAAAAACGGCCCTTCAGAAGATTTTTTTCTTCGACCCAGAGCTTAACGAATGTCTGTTGACCGGGGGTGACTGTTTTTCAAATTGAGGAATGCCTGAAGCCTGAAGCACCATGCTCCAGTGAAATGCCCGTCGGCCTCAACCGATAGCCTTGACCGACACCACCTCGACGTAGCGATATTTCTTCCGGGCCGCTTTAACCGATTCCTGCTCGGCCAGCAGCCTGCTGATCGTATCGGCCTCGTGCACATAGGCCTGCGTCGCGCCTTCAAACACATTGCCCACCTGCAGGGTCACCCGCATCCGCGGCGTGAAGGCCTTGCTCGGTTTCTTTTTCCGGGCCGGCACCGACGCCACGATCACCACGTCGGGGATGTGCGCCATCGGATCGTGGATCGTCACCTGCGGCGCAGGCGCGTGCGACGCCCCAAACAACGCCTGGCGCATGTCTTCTTCATCTTCTTCAGTAAGTTCAACGGTCATGCCATGTCTCGGGTGATGTCAGTTATGTCAGTGATTCAATAAAAGTCGGTCGTCCGCTCGGCGGCGGGCAGGGGGCACCGGGATCGACCGGCGCCGGGGCGATGGCTCAATCATCCTCCGGCCCGCCGCCGAACAGCCCCCTATTCTCCATCTTCCCCGTCCTCCTCACCGTGTCCGCCCTCCCCGCTCGGCCCCCGGATCGCCACCGGCTGCGCCTGCAGCTTGTCATACGCGATTTGCAGCTGCCGCAGCTGCAGCCCCGCACTCTCAGCTTGGGCCCGCAGCCCGGCGCTTTACTCGCAGGCGTTCGAGCGCTGCACGCGCAGCTGATCGACGAGCTCGCGGCTGTGCGCCAGTTCCCGGGTCAGCCGTTCGGTCTCGAGCTTCGCCGCATCGAGCACCCGGCTGGTCTCCATCATCAGATGGTTCGTGGTGCTCTCAAAGATGGCCGCCTGGCGGCTGACCTCGGCGCGCAGCGCGCCGTTCTCCTCCTGGTGCACCGCCTGCAGGCGGGCGAGCTCGGCCGCGTGGGTCTGCGCAAAGCGCCCCATCTCCTCCTGGTGCGAAGTCTGCAGACGCGCAAGCTCCGTGGCCTGCCGCTGCGTCTGCCGCTGCGCCTGCTGCTGATGCTGCGTCATCACCTCGCGCAGCTCGCTGCGGACTTCATCTTGCTCCGCCTGGGCCTTGTCCAGCTGCGCGCTCAACCGCTGCACCTGCTCGCTCAGCAGCGCGATCTGCCGTTCCTGGTCGGCGAAACACCCCTCGGCTTGCTCCGCCCGCTCCAGCGCGGCGGCGGCGCGCGCCGTGGCCTGATCCGCCTGTTGCACATGCCCCGCGCGCTCGATCTCGTACGCGCGGTGGCCTCGTTCAAGGCCACCTCCCACACGCTGTCCAGGGCCTGGCACACCGCCTCCGGGATCCCGGGGCGCTTGAGCCGCGCACTGAGCAAGGGCCCCGTTCGCGCCCAGAGCTGCTTGACCTCGTCCGCTATCACGGTCGGCGACGCCGTCACGCCACGGTCTTCCAGGATCCGCACGCGGATCGCACTGATCGACACCTCCCCACCGGCTTCAAGCAGCTGCGCGGCGTAATGGCGCACCCAGGTCGCGGGTTCTCGGGGTGCCCATGGTGGGATAGATCAAGGTCACAAGCCTTTTTTCCTTTTTTGGTGACGAAGAGTGGGTCCGCCGGGTCGGTTTTTGGCGGCGGGGCCCCGTGTTGACAGGGCTGCTTTGTCAAAAGGGCCGTTTTGGAACAGAAAATGTACTCAAGCCCTGCGGATGCCCTCAAAAACCCGCGCACTGTATGGACAGTTCGATAAAACTACCGTTTTAAGAACCGCTATAGCGGGTACCACGGAAGGCAATAACACCCCGAAAGCTCGTTTCATAAGCCGAAGGTAGCTATATCACACCTCTAGATGGAAAAAGCGAATCGCGGTTCGGGCGTACGCTGGTTTTGAGTTCCGATGCTCCTCAAACCAAAAATGTGAAAAATTCGTTAGAAAGGCCTGAAATGATATTGATTGCTATTCGTGATAGGTGACATGCTTGCGAAACAATATCACTTGTAAATTTGTAGGAGCTTTCGTCGTCCATGCGTAAACCTTTCCCACTGACCGTGCCAGCTCTTTCGCTGATCACCCTCAGCATCCTCAACCAGGCTCACGCTGAGGACAACACCCTGAGCCTACCTGCTACCAGCATCAACACCACCGCCGTAGATCAGGACGAAGCACCGGCAGCGGGTTACCAAGGCAAACCCAGCAGCACCACTACGCGCCTCAACCTCACCGCCCAGCAGACCCCGCAGGGCGTTACCGAGGTGAAGCGCGAGCAATTGGACGACTTCAAGCTCAACAGCATTCGCGACGTGCTAACAAATACCCCGGGCGTCAACGTGCAGAAGGTTGAGACCGATCGTACCTACTTCACCGCCCGCGGTTTCGACATCACCAACTTCCAGTACGACGGCATGGGCATGCCCCTCACCAACGGCCTGCTGGTCGGTGACTATGACATGGCGCTGTACGAGCAGGTGGACATCCTGCACGGCGCCAACGGGCTGATGACCGGCAACGGTAACCCGTCCGCCACAGTCAACTTCGTGCGCAAACGCCCCACCTATGACCCGCAGGCCTCGGTGACCGTGGGCGGCGGTTCGTGGGACAAGCGCCGCGTTGACATCGACGTGTCCGGCCCGCTCACCGACAGCGGCAACGTGCGTGGCCGCCTGGTGTACGCCAACGAAACCGGCAATTCTTACCTGGATCGATATTCCCGGGAAAAGAACATCTTCAGCGGCACCCTGGCCTTCGACCTCACCGAAAACGACATCCTCACCGTGGGCTACGAAGACCAGAAGACCGATGCCAACGGCTCTAGTTGGGGCGCGCTGCCGTTGGTGGACGGCAACGGCAAATCCATTCATTACAGCGGCCGGTCCAGCAACATCTCACAGCCCTGGGTGTACTGGGACGTGCACACTACCCGCGCGTTCGCCGAGTGGCAGCATCAATTCGCTAACGACTGGAAGTCTACCGTCACCCTGACCGGCATGGAGCACCGCGAAGACACCGAGATGTTCTATATCTACAGCGATGCCACCTTGGCCACCGGCTACACCGGCCTTGCCTCCAAGTACAAGGACAAGAACCGCGAGGTGGACGGCGACGTTTCCTTCAGTGGCCCCATTACCCTGGGCGGCCGCGAGCACCAGCTGACCTTCGGCGCGAACGTGGCGCGCTCGCGCAACCAGGAAACCTCCTTGTACGGCACGTCCTCGGACTACACCGCCGTGTCCCTGGACGACGCCCTGAGCGGGAGCATTCCGCGCACCACCGACTGGAATATCGCCAGCGCCGCCGCTACCTCCAACTACACCGACCGCCAGAAGAGCCTCTACGCCGGTGCCCGCTGGAGCCTGGCCGACGACCTGCACCTGATCACCGGTGCGCGCATGCTCAACGCCGACAGCGACGGCGAAAACTACGACACCGCGCGGGATGTACGCATTCACGGCAAGGTCACCCCGTACGCCGGCGTGGTCTACGACCTGACCCCGCAATATGCGCTGTACGCCAGCTACACCGAAATCTTCAATCCACAATACTCGCTCAACTCGCAGGGCAAAGTGCTCGACCCGCTGCAGGGAAAAAGCTATGAAGCCGGCATAAAAGGTCACCTGCTGGACGACAAGCTCGACGTTTCCGCTGCCGTGTTCCACACCAAGCAGGACAACGTCGCCACCTACGCCGGCTACGACGCCAGCCTGGGCGGCTACCTGTACAACGGCCTATCGTACAAAAGCGACGGTCTGGAACTGGAAACCTCCGGCGAGTTGGCCCCCAGCCTCCAAGTCAGCGGCGGCTATACCTACGTGTACATCACCGACGCCGACGACAGCCGCGCCCGCCGCTTCATTCCTCGCCACCAGCTGAACGGGTCTATGACCTACCAGCTGCCCATGGCGCCGAAAGTCAAAGTGGGTGCCAACCTGACCTGGCAGAGCAAGATTGCAACCGACGATCTGCCAGCGTCGAACCAGGGCGCTTACGCATTGCTGGGGTTGATGGGCAAATACGACATCGACAGCCACTGGAGCGCCCAGGTCAACCTCAACAACGTCACCGACCGCAAGTACCTGCAAAGCGTGCGGTATGCGCAGAGCAACTACGGTGACCCGCGCAATGTGATGGCTTCGGTTACCTGGAAGTATTGATGGGGTAGCGGAGTAGCCCTGGGCCTGTAGTAGCTGTCGCAAGGCTGCGTCCCGCCGCACCGCTTTGCACCAGCTGCTCCGGGGCTGTTAACGCCACCGCAGAATGGACCCAGTTTCCAAAATCTTGCTGACCCAGGCTTCCATCCTGCGCACTATTATCGATGCTGGATATTTACCGATTATTGCTGGGTCAGCTCGGCACTGGTCATTAGGTCAATTCGGCATCAGCGCCAACACTTACAAACGTTTTGCCGGATATTCCTGGATTTTAAAGCTTGAATTGACCAACCAGCGTATTGAACGAGATAGCCAGTCGCGATAACTCGTGACTCGAGGCGTTGGTTTGGTTGGCTCCTGCAGCCGTCTGTGTAGACAGGTCCTGAATGTTCACCAGGTTACGGTCTACCTCACGGGCTACCTGAGCCTGTTCCTCTGCCGCGCTGGCAATCACCAGGTTGCGCTCGTTGATCTGGTTGACGCCTTCGCTGATTCGCTCCAGCGCCAGGCCAGCTTCAGTAGCCAGCGACTGGGTGCTTTGTACGAGGGTTCTGCTTTTACCCATGGCCTGAACCGCTTCGTCGGCTCCGTTACGCACTCGAGCGATCATGGCTTCTATTTCGCCCGTTGAGGATTGGGTGCGATGAGCCAGAGCTCGGACTTCGTCGGCCACAACAGCAAAACCTCGGCCCTGCTCACCGGCCCTTGCGGCCTCAATCGCAGCATTCAGGGCCAGCAGGTTGGTCTGTTCAGCAATGCCGCGGATGACCTCCAGAACCTGAGTAATGTCATGTATCTGTCCAGCTAAAGCTTCCACACGCTGGGTAGAGTCATTGATTTCCACGGTCACAGTATTGATGGCGGTCACGGCCTGTTTCACCTGTATCTGACCTTTTGCAGCGTCTTCAGCGGTCTGGCTGGATATCTGCGAAGTGCTGGCTGCATTGCGCGCCACTTCTTCAACAGCAGCCGTCATCTCATTGACTGCCGTGGCCGCTTGCTGGATTTCATCGTTTTGCGTCACCAGACCACGCGTGCTGTTTTCAGTGACGGCGGTCAGTTCTTCTGCTGCAGATGCCAATTGATCGGACGCATTGGCGATCTGCTGCACCGTGCCTTTTAGGTTGCTTTGCATGTCGGAGAGCGACTTCAGGAGCTGCCCCGTTTCATCAGTGCCTCGAACTTCAATATGCCCGGTCAGGTCGCCCTTCGCAATTCTACCCGCTCCTTCAACCGATCTATAAATGGGCCTCGTGATCATAGCCGTTACAATCATGCCGAGTGCGACGGCGCACACGATGGCAATCAGGCAACCGATAATCAGTACCCACCTGACCTGGACGTTTGTGCTCGCCGCAGCTTGGGTGGTTTCATTAGCCTGGCGAGCATTTGACTCGGTCATGATTTTGATTTCGCCAACCACCTTCTTGTACGCCGGCGTCACGCTGTCGGTGGCGATCATTCTTGCCTGCCCGACATCACCATTTTTGAGTACCGCAAAGCCTGAGTCCATCGCCGAAATGTACGCAGGCCAGTCACGCTCAAAATCATCGCCAGCAGCTCGCTCATCCGGTTCCAGTGGCGTGGTCCGATAGGCCTTGAACACAGTTTGAGCTTCGGATTGATTATCGCGATAGGACTGGATAGCCGCATTGATATCATCTGCGCCGGCATGGGCGGCAGTCAGCACTATGGTCTTGAAAAAGTCACGGTTGGTGGCAATGGCGTTTGCCTTGAGCTGATCAGTTTTTTGAATGGAAACGAGGTTATTACTAACGATGTCCTGCGTTTGCCCGTACAGTTTGGCAATGCCGGACTGGCCAAGCGCCGCGACGGCGACGGTGATCAGTGCGCACAAACCGAAGGCAAGCAGCAGTTTGGACTTCAGTTTGAAATGGGTCAGCGAGGACATTGGCGATACTCGGCAGTTTTTGGGGAAAGAGCTTCCAGACCATCGGCTGGGCGGGAGTTAACTTTAAGTCGACAGGATCAATAGTCGATACTCGCTAAAAGGTATGAGTGTAGTGGATCAACTGCCATCGGCCTGACCTAAAGGCATCAGCTCAAAAGTACACCGGACCGTCACGGCCGTCGGTGATCTTGCCTGGGCGACCTTCACCGATGGCCATGACCGACACCACCTCGACGTAGCGATATTTCTTCCTGGCCACTTTGACCGCTTCCTGCTCGGCCAGCAGCCTGCTGATCGTATCGGCCTCATGCACATAGGCCTGCGTCGCCCCTTCAAACACGTTGCCCACCTGCAGGGTTACCCGCATCCGCAGCGTAAAAGCCCCGCCACGTTTCTTTTTCCGACCTGCTGTGGCCACTGCCGGCGGCACAATCACCACGTCGGGGATGTGCGCCATCGGATCGTGGATCGTCACCTGCGGCGCAGGTGCCTGCGCGGCGCCGAACAACGCCTGGCGCATGTCTTCTTCAGTCAGTTCAACGGTCATGCGTGTCTCGGAGGATGTCAGTACTGCCATGAATACGTAGGCCAAGCGACCTGCCGATACAGCCGGGTCAGCCGCCTTGCGGGTAAGACGTGATGATGCCTCATCCCGCCGCGCAAAAAAGCCCCTTACGCGCCACCTTCCTTGCGACCTGTTGAGCCACCAGCCCGTCATAGGCCGTTTTCAGCTGCCGCAGCTGCAGCCCCGCACTCTCGGCCTGGGCCCGCAGCCCGGCGCTTTCCTCGCGGGCGTTCGAGCGCTGCACGCGCAGCTGGTCGACGAGCTCGCGGCTGTGCGCCAGTTCCCGGGTCAGCCGTTCGGTCTCGAGCTTCGCCGCATCGCGTACCCGGCTGGTCTCCATCATCAGATGGTTCGTGGTGCCTTCAAAGATGTCCGCCTGGCGGCTGACCTCGGCGCGCAGCGCGCCTGCTCGGCCCCGTGCGATGTCTGCAGACGCGCAAGCTCGGTGGCCTGCCGCTGCGCCTGCTGCTGATGCTGCGTCATCACCTCGCGCAGCTCGCTGCGGACTTCTTCGTGCTGCGCCTGGGCCTTGTCCAGCTGCGCGCTCAACCGCTGCACCTGCTCGCTCAGCAGCCCGATCTGCCGTTCCTGATCGGCGAACCGTCCCTCGGCGTGCTCCGCCCGTTCCAGTGCGGCCGCAGCGCGCGCCGTGGCCTGGTCCGCCTGCTGCACATGCCCCGCGCGCTCGATCGCGTACGCCGCGGTGGCCTCGTTCAGCGCCACCTCCCACACGCTGTCCAAGGCCTGGCACACCGCCTCCGGGATGCCGGGGCGCTTGAGCCGGGCACTGAGCAAGGGCCCGGTGCGCGCCCAGAACTGCTTGACCTCGTCCCCCACCACATTGGGCGAGGCGTTCACCCCATGGTCGTCCAGGATCCGCCCGCGGATCGCGCTGATTGACACCTCCCCGCCCGCTTCGAGCAGCTGCGCGGCGTAATGGCGCACCAGGTCGCGGGTTCGGGGAATAGGGGTCAATTGAGAAAACGGAAAAAAATCGTACGCTAAGCCTTCGCCCCGTCAGATTGAGGCCATAGAACCTAGTGCCAAAGCGTCAGACAATGGACAAAGCGGCCCTACACTGACGCGGATGAGTAACCTGTCTGACGCACGTCTTAGGTGTACTTCAAACGGGCACACCTAAAACCGTAGGTATCTGAAAGATATGGTGGGTTTGCTTAAAAAACTGATCGCAAACAATAGCCTAACGTACGATTTAGTCCGCTTTCTGCGGGCTCCCCAACTGCAGATTCTTGACCTGATGGTCGAGGTCTTGGAGGAGTTAGGCTACCGTGTGAAGGCTTCTTCCAGCGCGGATGCTGCTTGGTAATACATCCAGACGCAGTCCCAGTCCGTCACACTTCTGACCACAGACCTGAAGATGCCGGGTCAAATCGATGGCGTCGATCTGGTCGCACGCGTTCACCAAAAAATTCCCAAGGCTCCGATCGTCGTGGCCTCGGGGTATCACAGCGATTCTGACGTGCTGCATATTGATCGGGTGTATTGGTTGCCCAAACCTTTCACGCTCGCGCAGCTGAACGAGACGTACCAGTTGCTCGTCCCGCACACCTGAATGACACGTTACCGATCCAAGATCTGACGGATTTTCAATGCTAATTCGTGCAGAGTAAACGGCTTGGGTAGTAACGCAACGCCGCGATCCAGCATGCGGTTGTGCACAATAGTGTCAACGCCATTGCAGAATTGATCCAGTTTTCGAAATTTTGCTGACCCAGGCTCCATGCTGCACGCCATTGTCAATGGCTGGATATTTACCGATTAATGCTGGGTCAGCTTGGCACTGGCCACTGGGTCAATTCGGCATCAGCGGCAATCCTACTCTATCTAGCGATCATTTTCGCCTAGAAGCTTTTTTGGGTTAGTAGATATCTACAGATTAGGCCTTATGAATATCCTTTTTCAGCCGATGACTTGTCATGTCAATGCGAGCGCCCGCCATGTTCAATTCCCGTCTCAAGAAAAAAATCCAGCAACTCGAGCAGCGGCTTGCGGCGTTGGAACACGTCAAGACCACGCTCGACCAGCAAACCGTCGCTGTGACGCTCGATGCCGCCGGCGTCATTGTGCAAGCCAACGCATTGTTCGAAAAGGAGCTGGGGTTCACTCAGGTGGAACTGGTGGGTCGCCCACTGCGCGAGCTGAGCCCTCATGAATTGAGCAGCGACGTCCATCAGCGTCGCGCCCTGGATGCCATAGCCAAAGGCTCGCACTACAGCGGCACGCTGCGCTTGACCAGTCGCCAGGGTTCTCACGTCTGGCTGCGAGTCATGGTGATCCCGTTCAACGGCGATGGCGGGATTCTCGAGCGCGTGGTGCTGTATTCAAGCGTTCTGACGCGAACCATTGAAGCCTCCCGCGAGAACGAGGCGCTCGTGGGGGCGCTGATGCGATCCACCGCCGTGATCGAGTTCACCCTTGATGGGGTGGTGCTAACAGCCAACAAGAACTTTCTGGATGGCATGGGTTACACCCTGGCTCAGATCGAAGGTCAGCATCATCGAATGTTCTGCCTGCCCTCTGATGCGCAGTCTGCCGGATACGAGGCGTTCTGGCAGAC